>CAZPHR010000062.1:0-6452 GCA_964586475.1 uncultured Methanomicrobiaceae archaeon | reverse complement strand
AAGTCTATTGCCGGGGTGGAGTATGTAACTCCCGTGGGACTGATCTCTGGTGATATAAACTCAGGTATGAAGAATGAAGACCTGCCTGCTGATACTTCCTGAACCTCGACCTCCCTGTCTGTTCTTTCGTCTATAACCTTTTTAAGTTCTGCAGAAGGGTCTGTGATCTTCATAAAAACTGCAATTCTTTCCAGGGTTGACAGGGAGTAAACGAATGTTACTGTTCCATCTCCGTTTTCGGAGATCTGCATATCCAGGGATTCAATTGTTATTGCCGATGCACCTGAAACGAGTAATGCAGCAATAAGAAAGGGAATTACAGATATTGTTAACTTATTCATATTTATCACTAATTTTGTATTATCTCAATTAATATATTAATTTAATTCTTTTGTTGATTTAAGGCTGCAGATGCGAATAGAGGTATTTTAGCGTTGCCACCGTTTGTCTTTATTGTAATATTCCCATGAACCAGAGCTTTTGATGCGTTTTCAGGGTTAATAACTATCCTGAATTCCTGTTTTTTCCCTGTGGAGAAAGAAAGGGGTGTGATCTTCAGCCAGTCCCTGTCCGTCTCTGCCGTACCATCAAGGTTTCCTTCTCCGGTATTAATTACTGAAAAAACAACCTCTGTTTTCTTTTGAAGATTAATTCCTCTTAGGATTATTTTTTGTATTCCTGTTGCCAGATGTGGCTTAAGCCTGAATCCGACTTCCACAGGCACTTTTTTTATTTCAGATGATGATCTTAGAATAATATTTGCCTTATATTTGATCCCTTTCTGTGTGTTCGTAATTCCTGAAGGGTCTATGGAAAACTCGTAAATTCTTTTCTTTCCTTTACTTCCTGTCATTGAAATTTCTTTTATCCATCCGGCTTCAGACTCCAGTTTCAACCCGTCTTCCCTGCATCCGGTTACCTCTACTTCAAATCTCCCTTTAATTGATTCACCTGAATGTATTCTAAAACTGAAACCCGGGGGACTGCATCGTATGCTGCATGTTTTAATCTTTGCAGGGACTTTGTAATCGGTTGTTTTTGTTTTTGTTTTTTTCCCCGCTTTATCTGATTGTGCATCGGTATAAGGGAAGATCTCCCTGCCACTGTTCTTAAAGAGACTGCACCATGGACAATCTTCCAGATGTCCGCCATACCAGTGATTGGGATTTGAGCTGCATCTTTTAAGTCTTCGAATCTCGGATGTAAGACACCTGCACCATTCATCTGCTGAAGGCCTTTTGAAGGGATCTCTATGACCTTCAACAAAACACTTTAAAAAAAGGTCCCTGATGCAGGAAGGAATGATATCATAGGGGGGTGTATATCCCGGTGGCCGGACATATCCTTTATTCTGTGAAATATACGGGTATAATCCTTTCATCGTCTTTTGTTCTATTGTAGGGAGATCCCGGACGCCTTCCCCGGCAGCCTGATATGGGTGTGCACCATTCATCAGTAGCCTGAATATTATTATTCCCAGTGCGAAGAGATCTGAATAATGCCTGTTGATCTCCTCCTGCCTGAAGTTTCTTCCCATCAGTTCAGGCGGCAGCAGTTCACCGGTCCCCACTTTTGTATGGTATATTTTCCGGCTTTCCGGGTTACATACCTGAAAGGAGTCACAGTCGATAAATGAGACTGCGGCTGTCCTTGCGATTAAAATATTTCTTGGACTGAAATCACCTATACAGTGTCCGATTTCATGAATTTTTGAGACAACAAAACTGATGTTGTATGCTGCAGTCATCATGTACTGCCATGAGAAAGAACCGCCAAGTAATTTGAGCCGGTCTCCGGTATCATAGTATATATGTGCCTCTTTGAACAGATCCGTGTCTATTTTGGGCATAATATATCCGATAAATTCCGATTTCCCTTTGTTGAATATATTCAGGGCCGAACAGGGCCATGCAATAGAACTTGAGGAGATTTCATCAGTTGGTTTTGTAAGGTTTCCTCCTGGTGGATAATTTACCATTGTCAGGATCTTTTCGTGCAGTTCCCCTGAGATCTTTGTCCTGAAAAAAATTTTGGCGCAGAGATCATCCTCTCCTTCGATATTGAATATGGCCCCTTCTCCGCCGCTTTTACCTGAAAAAATCAGCCTCTTTTCATTCCCGTCCAAATCAAAGGCAGTATACTTTTCGGGTATCATTGATTTGCATCCCTATGGTCTAAAACTGCGATTACCAGTGTCTTGTCATCATCAGAGTTATTTTCCATCTTCTCTGACCCCAGAAATGCCATTATCTCATCTGATGCCTCATTTTCACTGGAAAATTTCCGGACACAGGAGAAAAAAGGCCTGAAGAAGGGTTCAAAAGGAATGTATTCGCCATCCTTTTTCTCAAGGAAAGCCCTCTGGCAGCCATCGGTGAAGACTGCAAATACATCCACATTAAGGAGATTTTCATTTATACGAATATTTTTTTCAATCTTTCCCGATGTAAGGGGCGTTACTTCATTGATATATTCCGAATCTCCAGGATCTGAGAGTAAATGGATATTCCCTTTTATCATCCCTGTTATTGCTCCGTCACCGATCTGTCCGGTTGTAAGGGCTCCTTCAAATGTGAAGGCGACAATCAGGGTGCATGCAAGTTCTCCGGTATGGATATCATAATCGGCTGCATACTCTTCCAGGGCTTTTCGGGCAGCATAAAAGGCTTCATTTATTATATCCCGGTTTTTCATTATGGCTGCTTTTGGGGTTTTGTAATCATTATCTGCACGGAATAATGATTTTATCTTTCCGACGGCAGAATTCACAGCAATTTCTGAACCAATCTCCGATGATCCTGCACTGCCCAGGCCGTCAGCTACAGCTACAATGATCTCTCCTGTTTCAGTTCTGTCACAACAGAATGCGTCCTGACAGGGAATGCCTTTGAGAATATGCGAACTTCCTGTTCTTCGTCCTCCAAAAACCAGCATATTTTCTCCTGATAATCTTCGATTTCAGGTTGTATGTAATTATATTCTGTATTTTCTGGCGGATAAAATATTGTGATTATTTTTTTTGAAAAAAATCAGATTGTCGGAATTTCAGCCCATCCAAATAATAATGGATCTTCAAGGACTATCTGTTCGCCTACGCCTGAGGCGGAAACTTTTGACTGGCTTCTTGAAAGCCAGAGGAACATATCTTTGAAATTATTCTCCTTTAATTTTACAGGAGTCCTGTTTGGAGGAGCAATCTTTCCAAGCGTCTTCATGTCGGCATCTTCCACACCTACGGCAAAGAAAAGGAATTTTCCGTCCTTTTCCCCGTCGTGACCAAGAGTTGTGACTTCATTCCACAGGGCGTCTCCTTCTTTCATATCCGTAGGTTCGCCGTCGGTTATAAGGAATATCCATGGCCTGTAGTAATCAATTCCCTCCTTTCTGTACTCATCTTTTCTCCTGTTGAGCATCTCTATTGCCTTTTTAATCGCCTCTCCCATTGGTGTAAGGCCGTCTGCGATTAGTTCTGCCGGCTCGAATTCTTCTATTGAGGTAAACTCCTGGATGACGCTGACCTTTTGTCCGAAACCCAGAACTGCAAGGTCAAGTCTCTTTCTTGCAAGTTCGTCTTTCCCGATCTCATCCTTAAAAAGCATGATGCCTTCGTTCAGGCGGGTAATTTTGTCATTTACCATCATCGATCCCGAAGTGTCAAGTATAAGAACCGTCGGGCAGTGCGGCTGTTGGGGGTATGCAATTTCAACCAGATTTTCAAGTGTCATGTGGATTCTCCCTGGAAATATTCAATATCATTGTTCTGATATTTTTTTGGAGGATATAAATAATAATTGATCTGAAATGAATTCATCATTTCAGTCCTTTAATGTAAAAATTCCCACAACCAGTATAAAGAAACCAGCCAGAGCGATTATTATCCCGATAAGACCCTTAATAACAATTATCAGTTCATCGATGAAGAACCATGCCCCGTATATTCCTGCAGCCAGAAGAACCAGGCCTGCAATTATCATTAATACTGCATTTTTATCCATTTTTTCCACCAATGATATAATTATGCCTTTTTTAATAAATCTGTTGCTGTTCCCGGCAGTCGTCTGTCTCTAATGACAATAATTAATGACTGATTAATCTGATAACTAATACCTGTATTGTCAGTAATTCCAGGTGAATAAATATGAAAATATCCGTTGTCGGAGGAGGTTATGTCGGCCTGATAACCGGTGCCTGCCTTGCTGAAATGGGACATGAAGTCAATATTATTGATGTTGATGAAAAGAAAGTCAATGCGATAAATTCAGCGAAACCTCCAATATATGAAAAGGGTCTAAAAGATCTTCTTATCCGCCATTCAGGAAAAAATCTTACTGCAGGGTCTGATTTCAGCTCTGTGAGGGATAGTGATCTCTCAATAATCTGTGTCGGTACTCCCCAGAATGAAGACGGCTCGGCTGATCTTTGTTATATCATCTCCGCAGCGGAGTCTGTCGGAAAAGAGCTGAAGATTTTTGACGGTTACCATGTGGTTGCAGTTAAGAGTACCGTTCCCCCGGGAACAACCACCGGGATAGTCCGTCCTGCAGTCATGAAGGCATCGGAAAATAATTCCTGTATCGGTTTTGCAATGAACCCCGAATTTTTAAGAGAGGGTATTGCTGTCGGGGATTTCATGAACCCCGACCGGATAGTCATCGGAAGTGAAGATAAACGTGCCGGAGATCTTGTTGAGTCCGTTTATTCGGAATTTAATACAAAAATCCTGAGGACCGGGATAGTATCAGCTGAGATGATTAAATATGCCTCCAACTCATTTCTCGCAACAAAGATCTCATTCTCAAATGAGATTGGAAACATCTGCAAGGCCCTTGGGATCGACGTTTACGAAGTCATGGAGGGTGTTGGACTCGATCACCGGATTTCACCCTATTTCCTGAATGCAGGGTGTGGGTTTGGAGGCAGCTGTTTTCCAAAAGATGTTTCTGCTCTCATACATCTTGCCCGGTCAAAGGGGACAGATCCTGTTCTTCTGGAATCGGTATTAAAAGTAAATGAGATACAGCCTCTGGTGATTGTTGATATGCTTAAGAAACACCTGGGAAGTCTTGAAGGAAAACGCATTACAGTTCTCGGACTTGCTTTTAAGGGTGATACGGATGACGTCCGGGATTCAAGGGCGATTCCTGTAATTGAGGCGCTGATTGCCGGTAAGGCTGAGGTTCATGCATTTGACCCGATGGCGAATAATAATATGAAAGCACTTTTCCCCCCGATTGTCTGTCATGGATCTGCTGAAGATGCACTGAAAGATTCAGACGGGTGTCTTGTCATGACGGAATGGCCGGAGTTTGCCAGGCTGAATAAAGAGTTTGATACAATGAAGAACAGACTGATAATTGAAGGAAGGCGTATTCTGAATGTCCCGGATGCGGAGGGAATATGCTGGTAAAGACCGGACTTATTCCTGCAGCAGGATCGGGAACGCGTCTTGGACCGTTTACAAATGCGATACCTAAAGAACTTCTCCCTGTTGGTGAAAAGGCAGTAATTGAGCATGTCGTATGTGCAATGACGCTGGCGGGAATTGAACATATAGTCATAGTCGTAAGCCCGAGCAAACACGGTCTTTCGGATTATTTCGGATCCGGGAAAAAGTTCGGGGTCAATATATCATATGTGGTTCAGGACGAGAGGAAAGGTCTTGCCGACGCGGTTCTCGCCGGGGAGCATATTATTAATGATACATTTACTGTAGTTCTCGGAGACAATTTCTTTGCTCCAAAAACTTTCTTAAAGGATCTCATAGATTTTCATACGAAGTCATCGGCAGACACTACTGTCGGGGTTTCGGAGGTAGATGATGTGACCCGCCACGGGATCATCAACCCGGATGGTCAGCGGATTCTTGATATGGTTGAAAAACCGTCTCCTGAAGATGCAAAGAGCAATCTTGGTGCGCTTGGTGCGTATGTATTCACTCCGGAAATATTTGATGCAATCCGTAAGACAAAACCCGGTTATAAAGGGGAACTACAGCTCACCGACTCGATAATGACCCAGATTCTAGAAGGTAAAAATGTGTTTTATAAGAAGATCGATGGCATTCATATCGACGTCGGAACCCCCAAAGATCTCATGAGAGCGAACGAGTGGTACCTTGAGCACAGGAACGGGGATATCTGATCCCGTCGTTTACAACCACTCCTTTTTTCTGAAATAGATCACCATTGCAATGGCCATTGCCGCCATAAGAACCAGAACCGCAGGATAGGCAAGCGGGTGCTCAAGTTCGGGCATGTAATTGAAATTCATCCCGTAGAGGCCTGCAATGAATGTAAGTGGTATGAATATCGTAGCGATGATGGTGAGCACTTTCATCACTTCGTTCATCCTGTTGCTTATACCTGACAGATAGATGTCCAGCAGGCCTGCTGCAAGATCCCGGTAGGTTTCGATAGTCTCCGAGATCTGTGTCAGGTGGTCGTGGACGTCCC
>CAZPHR010000061.1:0-6500 GCA_964586475.1 uncultured Methanomicrobiaceae archaeon | reverse complement strand
AAAACGCCCCGGCCGGGATTTGAACCCGGGTCAAAAGCTCCGCAGGCTTCTAGGATATCCTCTACCCTACCGGGACATGAGCTGCTTTGCCTGATTAAATTGGATCTTTTAGCATATAAAATTGTTTAATTGAAAGAAAAAAATTACTCCAGGTTTTCCGGAGTCAGTTTAACAGTTGTATTTGCTGTAAGCAGATTACCCGAGATTTCAACGTGGAGATTGCCCGGCTGATATATTTTAAATTCGCCTGATCTTGTCGTTTTTGCAAACTGCTTCTCCTCGACTGAATCGATCAGTTCGGCAGTATCGGCATCGTAGACCTCTATCTTATACCATGCGTTCGGGTGCGGAAGAGTCCTGTCATAGGTGTATTGTTTATCTTTACTCCCAAAATCGCTGTAACCTGCTTTTTGATCCGTATATTCCTCTACCTCAAGATCATATTCAAAGATCAAAGGAGGATAATTCAGTTCAAGGTCGAACGGAATTGTCGTATACTGAAGTTTATCCTGCTTAGAATAGATTACAGAATACTGTGGACCTGAATCCTCCACATCCGGCGGAGTTGAAAATCCAGGTTTTTCAGTTGGTTCTGTTGTGGAGATCGGTGTTGAATAACTTACCTGATCGGTTTCCCCGCCAGTTCCTGACGTGGAACCACCAGATCCTGAAGACACGAAATCGGTTTCTTCTTTAGGTAATTTCGCACATCCCGCTGATAATGCAAAGCAGATTATCAATACTAATGTAATCGCTTTAAAGACCCCTATCTTCATCATAACAGTTTCTTTTCTTCTTTTTATAAATAGTTGTTATTTGGATCATTATTGAACTTATTTTTCATTAATCGGCGGGTTTAGAAATTTTATTTTGATAATTGCAATAAATTTGAAATTTTCATTACACAATATTCAAAATGGAGATTAAAACAGGTAATAATATCCCGATATACTAATCTTCTAAAAACATGAATTATCATTATGGACAGATCTCATATCCGGGATGTCAGCGTGAAGGTGGCAGTGATAACAGTCTCAACCTCGCGGACTGAAGAAAACGACAAAAGCGGGAAGATCATTATCGAACTGGTTAAAAAAGAGAAATATGACCAGGTCTATTATAAGATCGTTCCTGACGATATAGAGAAGATTAAGCAGGCCTTATATGAAGCGCTTGAAGTCTGCAACTGCATAATAATCACGGGGGGAACAGGCCTTACGCATGATGACTGCACCATAGAGGCAGTCTCCCCGGTATTCGAAAAATCAATAGACGGTTTCGGGGAATTGTTCAGGTTGAAAAGTTATGAAGAGATTGGAACAAGGGCACTTCTGTCGAGAGCCGCTGCAGGAGTATTTAAAGGTAAAGCGATATTCTGCATCCCCGGGTCGGAAGGTGCCGTAAGACTTGCTACAGGAGAGATCATTCTGCCCGAGATAAAACATATCCTGACTCACGCATCGAAATGAATAAAAAAAGAGGTCTGGAGAAATTATTCATTTCAGGTTTCCGGAGGTTCGTGTCACGGTTATGGAAAAATCAGTCTTACAAAGATCCTGTTTCCCCTTTCTCCGTGCACAATACCTGATTTATACAGAGATTATTTAACCCTCCGGCAGGCGGTGTGAAAGTGGTATCCGGGATCAATACAACACATTCTTATATAATGTAATAATTCAAAATTTAATGTGACAGATTCATCTGTTGAGATAAAAAAATGAATGACAGAAATTATGGGGACCGCAGAAACTTCGGGCCCAGAGAACCAAGAGAAATGCATAAAGCTGTCTGCAGCGACTGCGGTAAAGAGTGTGAAGTGCCTTTTAAGCCAACAGAAGGAAGACCGGTGTATTGCAGGGACTGTCTCCCAAAATACAGAAAACCGAGATTCTAATTTTTTTTCTACTGGAACGAAAAACAACCGGTAAAGTTATTTTATCCGATTGATATGGTATCAGTCATTTTCCGGCTATTACACTGATTTTATGCTTTTTTTCTATTGATTATCCCGGATTCTAATCAAAAAGTTAAAAAAGAGCGCCTTTGATATATATTGTGCAGTATCCGGCATAAATAAGGAAGAAGACAAATTAACCGGATTTGAAAAAATCTGTCTTTATGGGATAGCTGTCAGAATTTAGAGAAATTGTGAAAAAATCTTTCAACAGGTGCATTTGCTAAAAAATCGAATACATGATGAAGAAAAATAGTCCATACCTGTCTGTAGCAATTCCCGCTCTTGATGAAGAACTCACAATAGCTGACTGCATTGAAGAAATAAATGAAATATTTAAGAAAAATTCTATAGACGGTGAAATTATTGTTTCATCCTCATCAACGGACAGAACGGATGAAATCGCGAAATCCCTGGGTGCAATAGTAATTAAACCTGAGAGAATGGGGTATGGCAATGCATATCTTGAAGCCTTTAAATTTTGTAAGGGAGAGATAGTTATCATTGTAGACGGGGATGGCACATACGATCTTTCGAAGATCCCGGATTTTTTAAGGGGGATCGAATCCGGTTCGGATCTGGTAATGGGCAGCCGGCTAAAAGGGAGGATTATGAAAGGTGCAATGCCACCCCTGCACAGGTACCTGGGCAATCCCTTATTGACATGGATGCTGAACAGGGTTTTTAATACGAATATATCCGATGCTCATTGTGGTATGAGAGCCATCAGGAAAAAGGCTCTTGACAGACTGGATCTTAAGACTCCCGGAATGGAATTTGCATCAGAGATGATTATTGAAGCGGCAAGGAAAAATCTAAAATTCTCAGAGGTGCCGATTAATTATTATCCCAGAAAAGCACCTTCAAAACTGCACAGTTTTGCTGATGGCTGGAGACATGTGAGGTTTATGCTTTTATACCAGCCTCTCCCGTTTCTTGCCATTCCCGGTTTTTTCTTTCTCCTTATGGGTGCATTTCTCATGGCTTTATACTACCTCCAGGGAAATATTGAATCATCAAGTCTGCACTCCTTTATTCTCGCTGCAATTCTATTTATCGGGGGTCTTCAGGCAATTCTTTCAGGAATAAACATCAAGACTTATTCGGTGGTTTCCGGGTATAATGAAAATGCCGGAATTATAAAGATGATTTTAAATTATCAAAACCTGGAACGGGAACTGGTGATAGGACTCCTGGTAAGCCTGGCCGGGGCATTAACCGGACTTTATATCATCATCAGCTGGATTGAATCCGGTTTCGGGAGTTTATTCCAGATTACAAATGCAGTGATAGCGTTAACTCTCTTCCTCTCAGGTATGCAAATCATATTTTCTGCAGTTTTCAATAGTATGATGCTTATAAGATATGAATAAAAAAAATTAATTCCCTGATAAAGATTCTTCAGTTACATCAAAGTATTCGCCTGTCTCGGGGATATGATATTTACTTTTTGCCTTTACATCGTAAGGATTGTCCAGGGTTGAATAAGGAAGTATAAATTTCCCGTTTTCACTCTTCTGCCGGTATGTAAATTCCCTTCCGCTATTTGTTATGATTTCAAGTTCTACAGTTCCCTCACCTGAAATCTCATAGCCTTTTACATACTCATAGATCTTTATGCTGTCATCCTGTTCGGGCGATTCGTAGATCAGCCGATAGTTCTTCAAAGCCGGAACAATACAATCCGGGGTATCCGGGTCATCACTTAAGATCATGTTTTCGGAAGACTCCCCCTGAAGAACAGCAGACTGATAGTCAGTTTCCTGGTAATTTATTATTCCCTTCTGGCCCGTGGCAGGATTGGTTTTCAATGTCAGGACCACAACACCGGATGCTTCAGTCAATGATCCGTCAAGATTCATCAGTCTTACTGCCATAGAGTTATAATAATCTTCATTGTATAAGGTACTGATTTCACCCGATGGATGGGGAATATCCATCAGATAATCGAATATGTCGTAATCACTTTCAAGCCAGGAGAGAATTCCGCTAAATCCTTTCGTTTCCGTTAGTTCACTGTTGACTACGACATATTTTGCTCCTGAATTCTCCATTATTGTGTTTGCACCGGCTTCAGTATCTGAAATTAAGAAGTTTGCAGATCCATAATCTCCCTTAACGTTGTCCTGGAACGGGTTTGAGACGGGGATCCTTTTCCCAATCAGGGTTATAATATGCCCGAAATCCCACCAGCACATTACCCCGTATGAGTCAGGGGGATAAACAAATGAATCCCTGGAGTATTCTCCATAATAATCGACTCCCGAATCAGGGGTGTTTTCGTTCATCCACACCATTGCCTCGATCCATTTATTTTTCTCAAAACTGGTTGCAGCATAATCTTCTGCAAAAGAGATATCGCTTACTATCGAGTTGGCAAAAAACAGAACTGTAATTATTCCTGTAAATATGAAGATAAAGGCACCGGCAGACGATTTTTTATCCTGTTTTGAACCTGACTTTTTCTTTCTTCCTTTATTCCCGGATTCTTCCCCGGGAGTTGAAAAATTCCGGATATATTCTGAAAAGGACTGATAATAATTTTCATAAACATAAGTTATGGCAATTGCAGACAGAATAGAGAAAGGTGCTGCAATGAAGTACTCGAACCTCAGGTGGCGGATTGTCGCATAAAGGGTGATTAGAGTCCAGGTTAACAGGAAAAGATAGTTCTGCTGTTTTTTCTGGTAGAGATTTCGGGCTGCTATAATAAATCCAATAAAAGCCAGGATGAATGCAAAGTGATAGCTCTGTATTGCATAATCCAGGGTCCAGGGCTGCATTTCAGCAATAGCTACCTCTGAAAAGCCAAAAATAAAGCCGATGCCTGAAAAGACAGTATTGAAAATGTCGGGTAAAACCATCTTTACTGCAAATGATCCGATTATTGCTGAAATAATTATGAGAACCGGATAAATCAACCGGGTGTCTCTATTCGACTCTCTGTTCAGGATTGCAGATAAAATGACCAAATACCATGTCGCGATAATAACCAGAAGAGGAATTGCAAGATGTATTGCAGAATATGTATAATATGAAAACCCGCCATACTTAATTCCGAAAAGGAAAATTACAATCACAGGAATCGATAATGAAACGGAATTTATAATTCCTTCTTTTACAGGAATTATCCCGGAAGAATGGGATATTATACATGAAAATAAGGTGAAGACTGAAATAATCACCAGAAAGATTGCAGTTGTCGGTGCAGTGAAATAACAGGCACAATATGCAATACCTGCAAAAACAGAATAAACCACTGCATTTAAAAATCTTCTATCCCTGACATCTGTAATCTTTTCAGCAGGGATCGCGGTTAACGCCAGAATATAGAACAGAATAAATATGGATGAAAACAGGATCTCCCCTGCATGATGATCCACATATCCAAATGATGTATAATTTATAAAGAAAAGGGAGATGAAGGGAATTATGGCAGCCGCTGTAATCGCAGTATGTTTATTTTGTGAAAATTCCTTTGCGATGAGATAGACAACAGGCACCATTGCAGCCGCCATTAATGGTGTAACAAAGCCTGCCAGGTATATTATATCGCTTTGCTGGGAGGCACCCGCAATGATGGCAAAGGCACCTGCAATCATCGGAAATAACGGACCCCATCCAATATTTTTACCGGAGGGGTATGCGGTCATAGGGTCAAACCAGTTATATTGCGGAAAGTTGTTGACCATCACCTCTATCTGTCGTAAATTATATTCCGAGTCTGCCCTGATTATATGAAACGCACCTTCATCCGGAAGGAAGAACAGGGGAAGAATTCTTATCAAAAATGCTGCTATAGAAAAAACAATTAGCAAAATCGGTATTTTAAAGTCAAAATTTTTAATATCGGACATTCTATTTTATCATAAATATTGTATCTGATATAAATTTTATTTATTGAAGCAGCATTTCAATTATCCGGTGTTAGGACTATTATCTTTGCACGTTGATTGGGAAAAAAATGATTAAATCTTTCCTTTAGTCTTAATAATCAGTTTTTTGCCGATTTTTCCTCTTCTGTTCGCCCGGATTCGGGGATATTCATATCTTAGTATAGAGGGATTTATGTCCTTTTTTTCATAATCCCTCCACATGTGTTTCTTCCGGGCCGAAGCCCTTTTATTTTTTTTATTTACCAGGACTATTCTTCGTTTCATCGGGTACACCTCTTTTTCTTCTAAACAGGTAATGATCTTAACTCATTATATTTAGCATTTTTTGGCTCAGAGAATATCAATCCTTAAAAAATTCTTCTTAAAAATCCAGTTTAAATTGAAAAAAGTACAGTAGAAATCCCTGACGGTAAGGAATGAATCAATAAAACGTCAATAAGAGATCGCTAAGAGAAAAAGAAAAAAATTAGAATCTTGGTTTTCTGTATTTGGGGAGACAATCCCTGCAATACACCGGTCTTCCTTCTGTAGGTACAAATGGAACTTCACATTCTTTTCCGCAATCGGCACATACTGTCTTGTGCATTTCTCTTGGTTCGCGGGGACCAAAGCTTCTGCGCTGGCCACCATAATTTCTATCATTCATTTTT
>CAZPHR010000060.1:0-6501 GCA_964586475.1 uncultured Methanomicrobiaceae archaeon | reverse complement strand
CTTTACGGTCTCGGCGATAAGCTGGTCCATTACAGAGAAGGCCTGGCCTAATGGCAGGTTAGGGACAAAGCTCATCAGTCTGTTGTTGTCAAGGACGATTACTGAATCAGCTGCTTTTGCAAGTGATTCAAGACCTTCCTCTGCACGAATGAGTCTGGCCTTTTCAACCTGGAACGGGTAGCTTACCATTCCAACGACAATTGCGCCCTGTTCTTTTGCAATCTGTGCTACGACAGGTGCAACGCCTGTTCCTGTTCCTCCGCCCATGCCGGCTGTAACAAATACGAGGTCTGCATCCTGGAGAAGTCCTTCAAGTGTGGTGCGTGCCATCTCGGCTGCTCTCTTCCCTACGTCCGGGAATCCGCCTGCTCCAAGACCTTTGGTGAGGGATTTTCCTACAAGGACTCTCTTGTCCGCCTGGATCATCTCAAGGTGCTGCTTGTCGGTGTTTACGGCAATGGTTTCAGCTCCCTTTACCTTCATGTGGTAAAGCCTGTTGATTGTGTTATTGCCTGCTCCTCCGCATCCTACGATTACGATCCGCGGCTGGCCGATAAAATCATCATCCCCGATGACTCCGGGCTTCTTATAGTTCTGTTCGAATTCAGCGTGCTTTAAAGCTTCATTAATGATTGTCTGCATTTTATATTCCTCCTGTACCTCAAATTTTTTTTAATTCTGAATCCTCCGAGATCAGAATTACATTTCAAACGAGATCTGCTCGCTGTCTCTTATTACGCGGTTTGCATGCCTTTCGATTAAGTCTCTGACTGCATACCTGACTGCTTCTGACACCGTAGGAAATTCCCCGGCATCGACAAGCTTTCCCAGCATTGCTACCTGTTGCGGAGGCAGTCTAATCGTTACTCGTTCCATCATTGAAATCACTATGTCTGACATTTGACAGGCAAGAGTCTGCTAATTGTCTGACAATTGTCGTTCATTTGTCAGACTTAATCTGACAATGATAAAGTATACATTTATAGTATATATACTAATTGGTTTGCCAGATCCTGTTCCTGACCTTAAATGCCAAACCATTTTATCCATCTAAATCCAACTATTTTTAAAAAGGAGTGTAATATTTTGAAATTTGGAGGATTATCCAAAGTCCGGCACGGTGGGGCCATGCAGATTAGGAATAATTCAGGGAATGGCATTATGCTTGATTTTAGTGCCAGTCTTAATCCATATCCTCCAGAGATAGAATGGGACCCGGCATCTGTTTCGATATTGGATTATCCGGATGACTCCTATCATGAATTAAAAGAATCAATAGCTGGTAATTTCAAATGTAAACCTGCGGAGATATGTGTTGGCAACGGTTCGATTGAGATTATCAGGTCTTATTTCCATGCAGTTCTTGATGCAGGGGACAAAGTTGCAACCGATGATCATACTTTTGGTGAATATGATCTTTCAATAAATCTTGCAGGCGGAATTCGTGCAGACCACAGATCTCCGGATTACAGCGTCCGTGTGATATGCAATCCAAACAATCCCACAGGTACTATAATTACAAGAAATGAGATGCTTGGAATAGCCGGGGAGGAGTATGATAAAGGACGCCTTCTCTTTCTTGATGAAGCGTTTATGGATCTTTCTGATACTGATGAGACGCTGATTGGCTGCAGGAAACCCGGAGTTTTCATCAGTCGTTCAATAACTAAATCCTTTTCTGTTCCTGGTATTCGTTTTGGATTCGGTATCGGGGATCCTGATCTTATTGAAAAGATTGAGATCGTAAGAACCCCGTGGACTGTAAATTCATATGCCGCTTCCTACTGCATTCATGCCATGAAACATTATAATGAACTTGAAAGATCTAAAGAACGGATAATATCCGAGAAAAAATGGCTTTATAAAAAATTAGAAGAAACCGGGTTTGAATATTCACCTTCCCATGCAAATTATATTCTTATCAGGTGTCCTGTTCCTGCATCTGAGTTTACAGCTTTAATGTTAAAGCATAATATTTTTGTAAGAGACTGCACTTCGTTTGCTCTTCCCTGGCACATAAGGATAGCAGTGAGGAGAAGGGAGGAGAATGAAAAACTTATGGAGGCGATGGAATCCTGCTTGCACTGATAATGGCAGGGGGTATCGGTTCAAGGCTTGAAATGGGAGAAAAGCCTCTTGTTACGGTTTCAGGCAGGCCGATGCTTCAATATGTCGCTGATGCTTTCACCGGGGCAGGCCATAAAGTTCTGGTTGTTGCCTCCGAAAGGGTTCCGATGACAAAAAACTGGTGCAGGGCAAGGGATTTTGATATTTTTAATGCTTCAGGTGCCGGTTATGTCGAAGATATGATTGAATGCATTAAAGAGTTACAAGTAACATGTCCTTTTTTTTTCTGTGTTTCTGATCTTCCTGCATTAAGCTCTGAAATAATCCGGGAGGTTACTGACAATTATAAATCATCGGGTAAACCTGCACTTTCAGTATGGACTCCGGAAGAGTACTATCTCAATGCCGGATGTGTGCCGTCATATGTTGAAATAGTCGACGGCTGTCGTGCATGTCCTGCAGGGCTGAATATTCTTGATGCTTCACTGATTGATTCTGTTCAGGATGAGTTCCGGCTGCTTTTAAGGAGACCTGAACTTGCATTTAATGTAAACTGCAAAAAAGATCTCGGATCTTTCCTTAATTTTATCGATAGGGAATGAAACGGGCATTAATGCAAAGCATAATATTGTTATAAACCGACCATATTGGATATGGAATCGTCCAGGGAGATTGAACTGGAGGGTCATATTATCGATTCAGGAATAATGACCCGTGTTTTTGATAAAGTTCTGGATATGGGCGGAAATTTTGAGGTATTAACCTTTGATATCGGCAAGAAGAAGCAGGATGTAAGTTATGCAAGACTGTTGATCTCCGCGCCGAATCAGCCGCAGCTGGATGAAATATTAAGTGCACTGCATCGTCTCGGGGCGAAGATGCCGGAGGTGGAGTCACTCGTGTGTGAACCGGCCGAAGGAGACCGGGTCGTTCCAAAGGGGTTTTATTCAACTACAAATCATCCTACATTCGTCAATTACAATGGTAAATGGCTCGAAGTTGAGAATATCGAGATGGATTGTCATATAGTCCTTGATGAAAAAGAGTGCAGGGCTATTTGCACACCTCTTTCGAAACTGAAGAAGGGCGATTGTGTTGTACTTGGTGAGAGGGGTGTACGTGTTGTACCGCCTGAAAGACCCAGGAAAGTCAATATATTTGAGTTCATGCAGAATACTGTTTCCTCCGAAAGGCCAAGTGAGACAATAATCTCAAAGATTGCAACAGAAATGCTTGAATTAAAAAAGAAAGGCGGAAAAATAGGTCTTGTCGGAGGCCCTGCAATTGTTCATACCGGAGCTGCTCCTGCACTGGCTGAGATAATCAGGGAAGGATACATAGATGTGGTCTTTGCCGGCAATGCTCTTGCAACCCATGATATTGAGTATAATCTGTTTGGTACTTCACTTGGAATGGAACTGGATTCAGGAAAGATAACAACCGGCGGCCACAGGAATCATATATCTGCGATAAGCGAGGTAATCCGTGCAGGCTCAATCAGGAAAGCCGTTGAAGAGGGAATTATCAAAAAGGGAATTATGTACGAGTGCGTGAAGAACAACGTGCCTTTTGTTCTTGCCGGATCCATTCGTGATGACGGCCCCCTTCCCGATGTAATCACGGATGTGGTTGAAGCCCAGGAGGAGATGAGAAAATATATCCGTGATCTCGATATGGTGCTGATGATAGGGACGCTTCTCCATTCTGTGGCTGTCGGTAACTGCCTGCCTTCATATGTCAAGACCGTCTGTGTGGATATAAATCCTGCCTCTGTCACCAAATTAAATGACAGGGGAACAACACAGGCCATCGGGGTCGTCAGCGATGCAGGAGCATTCCTGCCCCTTCTTGCGAAGAAACTGAAAGAACTAAAAAACAAATGATTTTTTTATTTTTTTTGGACTTTAAGATTTAACCGGTTAAAGGCATACAATAAGGCATCTCGTTATCCAGTAGAAACTCCCACTCACTCTTGCATTTGCAGTCTTTTTCAAGATGTGCCTTGAGATAACCCCTGTCTGCATTAAGTGAATAATTATTTATCGCTTCTACCAGATCATGGTCGCATATGCCGCAGTTGTGGGGTCCGCGTTTCTTTCCTCCGCCGACCGGATCACATGCTACGTGGATATCGGAGCTGACCAGTACGTCAAGTACGCTCCAAAGATATGCCGGCCTGTAAGCTCCTCTCTTCCAGAAATATTCAACTTCGGTTCTGCTCTGGACAGTGCATACATTCATTGATATAAAATCCGAATAGGGGGTTGATTCTTTTATTGACTTCTTCATATCATCAATTGCCTCTTTTTCTGTCAGAAACAGCGGCTTCATCATGAGATATGTTTTAATCCCTGTACCGTGTTTTTGTGCTTTAGATACAGCCTCTTTGAAATCCCCGAAGGTGTTCCCCTTGTCTATACATTTTTCCCTTATTGTATCGTTTGTCGTCTCAAGTCCCATTGCAATATAGAAATTTTTCCCGCTGTCATCAGGTTTCATTATCCCGGAGATCTCATCCAGGACTTTGTCATTAACATATTCCGGCCTGGTTTCAACGATCAGTATTTTATCACTGAATCTTGATACAATCTCATTCATCGCCTCCGTAGGGACTTCCACGGGGTCAAGAAAACTGCCTGAGGTAAATATTTTTATCAGCCTGAATTTGTCTGTTTTATAATTACTGACAATCCAGTTCAGCTGCCTGATTATACTGTCTCTTAATATCTCCGGCGAAGTTTTATCGTATCTCTCGAATTTATAACCGCACATAAGGCAGCGATTCCATGAACATCCGCCTGATTTGAATATTATTGTGAGGCAATCTACGATCTCTCCGGAAATACGTTCTTTTCCTGTCCAGCTGGCTAGTGGTTTTTCCTGATGATCCAATATCATTTAATGCTATAGTGATTGAATTTTAGATATGAAAAGGATCGCCTTTGTTCTGCTGATCATGGCGGCAATGACAGTGTCAGTCTCTGCTTATATCTTTACTTTTGAAATACCTTCAACTGTAAACAAGGGTGAGGATATATATCTTGAAGGCACGAGTAATTTCCCAGCGGGAACGACATTACAACTTGCCCTGTACCAGCAGACAGGAACGATAAATGAGCTTGAAAGGAATACAATAATCATTCAGGATGAAGGCTACTGGAGTACAAAATTTGACGCTTCAGAGCTGGCTACCGGCACATATAAAATAGGAGTTCCAACTGAATACACAACCAATTTCGGCTCAAGCTCAGTATTCTACCAGATGTTTGAGATAGTCGACCGCTCTTCCGAAATAAGGATAACATCACCCCTTATTCAGGAATATAATGGTAAACTGGATATTAGAGGGAGGAGCACTACCCGCGGTGATGCAGGTATTGAGCTTCTTGTAGAAGGTCCCTACGGGATAGTATTCCAGAGACAATGGATCAGTACTGATTCATCCGGAAACTTTAACGAGGAGATAATAATCGAGAATGGCGGCCTGTTTGAGGCCGTCTTTTACGATAATAAAGGCCTCCTGTCAAAAGTCGACTTAGAGGTGACTCCCGGAGTAATGACTCCCCAGCAGACGACATCGCCTTCTGCCTCTCCCACCGGAAGCACTGTTACTGTAATGCAGGCACAGGCTTTCTCATCTTCTGAATCTCCTGCATATTTTTCAGTTAAAACAAAACCCGGAATTCTTGATATCTATACATCGTCAGGAAAGAACTGGGTCGTATGTTATGTGGGAGAGGACCTTGTAGAGTTCACTGTCGATTCTCATAACGACAATTCAGCTGAAAAAGTCACTATCCCGGTCGAAGGCGGGACCGTTTATGTAAAGGTCTATCCTGCAGATGAGTCCGAGAGCGGCTATGTTACATTATATGCGGAGGGTGCTTCATCAATTACAGTCTCAAATGACGCCCGGGAATTCTTCAGTGATTCTGCAGAGCAAAAAGATCAACAATCCGGCCCGCAAATCTGGATATCTCTCGTTTCTGCATTTATTGCAATTGCGGTTGCATTCATTGCCGTAAAAAGGCAATAACGCCACATTTTTTAATTCGTAGATTTAATCTATATGAAGAGCCGAGATAGTCTAGTCCGGTAAGGCGGTGGCCTTGAAAGCCACTGGTGTTTGCACCTCGGGAGTTCAAATCTCTCTCTCGGCGTTTATCTGATTGCGAATTATATTATGCCTCAATAGGTGGAGGAAGTTATTAATGTGTATTGCTATACCGGCGGAAGTGCTGGAAATAAAGGATGGCAATCTGGCCGTAGTCGATTACGGCGATCTCCAGCAGGAAGTCCGCATTGATCTTGTCGATGTCGAAGTTGGAGAATTTGTTCTTGTCCATGTTGGTTTTGCCATCCAGAAATTAAGCAGGGAAGATGCCCTGCAGACAAGGCAGATCTTTAAGGAAGTATATGCTGCAATGGAGGAAT
>CAZPHR010000059.1:0-6520 GCA_964586475.1 uncultured Methanomicrobiaceae archaeon | reverse complement strand
AACGAAAAGTTTGATGAACACGGATTTATTCCGGAAAATGACTTTTGCTTCGTTAGATTATAAACTCACTTTCCAAAATCATCAGCTATGCATAACCGGCATCCGGATTAATGCAGACTGGTTTAAGGATTGAGTTGAGCATGTTAAATGAACTGATAGATAAAAGAAAGAAGGTCCTTTCAGATTCTGAAGAGCACAAAGATAAAAGAAATGAATTAAATTCACTTGCAAGCACATTTGCACGCGAGAGAAACCAGCTGAACGGTCAGACACGGGAATTTGTCGATGATGCCCAGAAGAACAAGGACCTCCGTGATGAGGCAAACAAGGATGTCCACAGGCTCAAAGACGAAAGAAACGTCCTGAATGAGAAGGCCAATGCTCTTTTTGAAGAAATTGATAAATATAAAAAGGAACATGGACCCGTAAATAAAAACCGTGGAATCAAGGATCTTCACAAGCAAATCGACAAACTGGAGCTTGAACAGCAGACAAGGGTTCTGACGAAGGAAAAAGAGAAGGACATCATTGAGAAAATAGCAAATCTCAAATCACAGATCCGTGAGGAAGAAGAAGAATTTGAGCAGAATAAAGATATCCACGTAAAACTTCAGGAAGCACGTGATCTTCGGAAAGCCGCTTCAGAACTTCACGACAAAGTTACAGAAAGTGCAGAACTTGCACAAAAATATCATGACCTTATGGTAGAGTGCTATCGTAAAGCAGACAAGTCCAGAGAGGCTGCAGACGAATCTCACAAAAAGTTTGTGGAAGCCCAGGAACAGGCAGATGAAGAGCACCAGAAGTTCATAGCATGCCAGAAAGAGATAAGGGATTTCGACAAGGTAATTGGCGGACTCAGAAAGAAAACAAAGAAGACAAAAGTCACAAAAGAGCAGAAAGCAGTACGCAAAGAAGCAGAACAGGTTTTCCAGCAGTTCAGAAGCGGAGAAAAACTTACAACAGACGATATTCTCCTTCTTCAGCGTGCCAAATTACTCTAAATACCTTTATTTCAATAAAAAATCAGGCACTTTTTTATACATCCAGATTGATTTCTTATTAGATGGAAAACATCAGGACACTGATACTTTGTGTCGATCGTGATGACGATATTGGTTTTAAGGCAGGAATTACCAGTCCACCCCAGGGAAGAGAAAAATGTCTTGAAACTGCCCAGAAACTTGCAATTGTCGATCCCGAGGATTCCGATGTAAATGCTATCTTTCAGGGAATAAAGACATATGACGAATTGTCGGAAAAAGGAGAAGACGTATATATAACTGTGATTGGCGGAAATCACACAAATATGCTTGAGGGCGACAGGAGAATCGCCCAAGACCTTGGAAAGATAGTCTGGGACCTTGAAATCAATGAATGCATACTTGTAACCGACGGTGCAGAGGATGAGTTCATCCTTCCGGTGATACAATCGATTGTCGATGTAAAGAGCGTCCAGAGAGTAATTGTAAAACAGATGCCAAATCTTGAGGGCACATATTACATCATCAGAAAATTACTGGATGACCCCGAGATTGCCAAAACGATTCTTGTACCCGTGGGACTCGCAATGCTCCTTTACGCAGTCACAAATCTGCTGGGCTACCCCGGCATTGCAGTTGTTATTGTCTTAGGCGTACTTGGCCTGTACCTGCTCTTCAAAGGATATGGTGTAGACGATTACTTCGAAATTGCAATAAGGTCCCTGCATTCATCATTCATAGGCGGCAAATTCACCTTTGTAGCGTACATTACCGCAATAGTGATTGGAATAATGGGCATAATCATAGGTCTCACAAGCCTTCTCGAATGGTATACCGCAGACCAGGGCATTCTGTTCTATATTCTGGCATTTGTATATGGTTCAATAGGATATTTCACAGCATCGGCACTAATTGCATCAATAGGGAAGATCATCGATGTTTTCCTGAATGAGATCCAGTCTCTTGGAAGAATTATTGCAATCCCGTTCTTTATTCTGGCAATAGGAATGATAGCCTATGGTGCAAGCGTCTATACACTTTCAGTCAGCACAGATCTTGAATTCCCCGTTCTTGGCGTAGAAGGTGTAAAACTAATATTATATACGACAATCGCCGGCCTGCTCTGTGCCGGAATCGGCATATATCTTCAAAGATACGTCACCAGGTGGACCAAAAGGATTGCACTTGAGAATAGTAAAGGAAATTTATCAGGAAGCTGAAAGAATTCAGAACTTTTTTTGAAAACAAACATTTATCTTAATATCTAAGGTCCCTTATTTTCAGACTTCATAAATAACGCAGGGTTTACAAAAGGGCAGGACCCGAATCATCATAGAAAACAGTTACCGGAGAACACAAAGGGTTTTCAAAGTGGCGAAGCCCCTTCAATCAGGAAAATTCATCCGATAACTTGTTGAAGATTGATGACCGGAAGTCCAAAAGGGGTTTCGAAAGGGGCGAAGCCCCTTCGGTCAGGAAAAGTCCCCCAGATCCATAAAAGAACGGATTATAAATTATTTTAAATAAGGAAAGAAGAAAGATCAATTCCTGCTCCCATAATAATATCCAATGCCAGGAAATTCCTTTATTGATTCAAATATCTTGTAGTTATCCTGTGCCTTTATGGTCAGGTTTGGAATCTCGGTTTTAAATACCCTCTCGGGGAACCAGTATGTCCCGTCACCATTGTTATATGAATGAATTTCTGAAGAGAAACGTGCGTGATCCATATCCACCACCTCAAACCTGCAGCTGTCAAGATCAAATACCTCACACAGTTTCTGCTTCAGGTCATTTTTTCCAAGGAGAAGAACAAGAAAGTTAACATTTTCATCAACCTGATAATCCACTTCAAACATGGCTTTATTCAGATCAATAACATCAATTGCCACGGATTCAACCTGAATATAGCTGTAGCGGCCTTCAGAACTGCCCGCCATTCCCGGAGGTATAATAAGGGCAAAAGCGAATATCGCGGCCAGAACCAGCGGCAGTTTTTTCATTAATAAATGTAATCGATGAATCGATATATCCTTTATGGTCAAAAGAGGAATTTTTATAATTTCTTTAAAGTAATTTCAATACTTGATACATTGGTCTTTCCGCTCTCTGTATCAACAATCTCGGTGGATGTCAGAATATCTGACTTCTGGACATTTTCGAGAAAACGGTTGAGCGCGATCTCCGTCGTATCGACTGCCCTTGAGATTGCTTTTCCTCTTGCCTTTACCGATACTTCCTCTGCACCCTGATTGAACTGCGTCACCACTGCAAGAACATAGTTCATCACGGGCTTATTTCCTACGAACACTGTATTATCTGACACTGAAACACCCTCTCCTCTTAGAGAATTTTTTTGCTGGCTGCCAGTTCCGCATTCATAACTGAAGCTCCGGCCGCTCCACGTATGGTATTATGGCCCATTGCTATAAATCTTAATCCCTCACGTACCCGGCCTACAGATACCGTCATACCTCCGCCCCGGTTCCTGTCGAGTCTCGGCTGGGGCCTGTTCTTCTCATCGTCAAAGAAATGTATGGATTCCTCCGGCTGGGTTGGAAGACCTGTAAATGGTGCCCTGTAATTCCTGAAGTCATCCCGGATTTGGTTCAGGTCATCCTTTACATCAACCCACAATGCCATCGTATGGCCATCGATTACGGGAACCCTGTGACAGCTTGCACTAACCGAAAACCCGGCATTTTCTATAACAGAGCCATCAAGACGTCCCATGATCTTCAGGGTTTCGCTCTCCATCTTCTCTTCCTCCGAGCCGATGTATGGAACAATATTATCATAGATCTCCATGGCGGACACTCCCTGGAAACCCGCCCCGGAGATCGCCTGCATTGTGGCTACACGGATATCACTAAAATTGCGATTCCTTATTGGATTCAGTGCCATAACCATAACAATCGTCGAACAGTTGGGATTGGTCACGATAAAACCATCGCGCCCCCTGTCACGCTGAACATCTATGAGGCCCAGGTGCTCCGGATTGACCTCAGGAACCACCAGTGGGACATCAGAGTCCATCCTGTGAGAAGATGCATTGCTGAATACTCCCACTCCTGCATCCGCAATGGCAGTTTCAAGGCTGCCTGCAAGATCAGCCGGCAGTGCGGAGAAGACCAGATCAAGATCCCTTACACTATCAACAGTTGTATCGCTGACAACCAGATCCCCGGCATTTTCAGGAAAAGGTTCATCGAGACGCCAGTTCACCGCGTCACTGTATATCTTACCTGCACTCCTCTCAGAGGCGGTAAGCGTCTGCAGGTTAAACCAGGGATGATCTGAAAGAAGCTGAACAAACCTCTGCCCTACCGCTCCGGTTGCACCAAGTACTCCTACATTAATCATGGATAAGAAGAGGATACGTTAACTTAAGTATAAAAGGATTATTTTTTCCTTTTACTCCATGTGGATTGCTTCGGCAGGGCATTCATCCACACATGCTTCACAGTCTACACATAAGTCCTTATCAACAACGGCTATACCGTCTTCCATTTTAATTGCTTCAGAAGGACATACATCAACGCAGGTTTCACATCCTGTACATACATCGGCATCTACAACTGCTACCATTTCTAAAAACCTCAGACTTAATTTACCTATTAAAGAAAAATAAAGTTTCGATTAAGATCCATTAAAAAGTATGATTATTATCAGAGTTCGAGTACATCATCCATGGAGTATATTGCAGGATCTTTGTCATGGACCCACCGGATCGCCCTGATCACACCATGTGCGAATACCGCGCGATCGTAGGCCCTGTGGGAAAGCTCTATGACTTCACTGTTGCCGGCAAAAAGAACGGAATGATCACCAACGATATCACCGCCGCGGATTACATGAACTCCGATCTCATTCCCTCTCTCCCCGACCATGCCCTTTCGGCCGTATACTTCCTCTCTCTCACCCACTTCATCCTTAATTATCCCGATAATCGTAGATGCTGTCCCGCTGGGTGCATCTTTCTTAAAGTGATGATGGGCTTCAACAACTTCAATATCATAGTCTCCCAGCCTCTTTGCGGCCTCCCTCACCAGTTTCCAGAAGATGTTGACACCTACACTAAAATTGCTTGATATAACCGCTGCAATATTGCCGTTGATCATCGAATCGATACCGGTACGCTGCTCGGGGGTGAAACCCGTAGTCCCGACTACAAGCGACACCTTATGCTTAGATGCCGCACGGATGTTTTCAACTGCCGCGGATGCAATTGTGAAATCTACAAGGACATCCGGCTTCTTGTCCTGCAGAAATCTATCAATATCCCCTGACTCGACAACCTCAGTACCAAAGATACTGCCTGCTTTGATATCGATCCCGCCTACCAGTTCAAGGTCTTCGGATTCGTCTACCATTTTCCCGATGGTCTGGCCCATTCTTCCAAGAGCACCACAGATTGCAACTTTAATCATAAAGACTCAGCACCTCCTTCAACGAAGCAACGTTCTTTTGTTCAAGATCATCAAGCGGAAGCCTCAGGGGACCGGCAGCCATACCCCTCAGACCCACAGCCTTCTTTACAGGTATCGGATTTGTTTCGATGAACATACCCCTGAAAAGAGGACCCATCTCATAATGGAGTTTCCCTGCACCTGCCAGGTCTCCGGCCCTGAATTTTTCATACATGGACACCATACGGGCAGGCTCAACGTTCGCAGCGACACTGATAACCCCCGATCCGCCAATTGCAAGAAGTGGAAGTGTCAGCATGTCATCGCCCGAGATCAAATCAAAATCCATATCGATTGTCCCCTCAATAATCCGGGACATCTGCGAGAGGTCTCCCGACGCCTCCTTTATACCAACGATGTTCGGATGCCCGGCAAGCTCAATAATTAGATCAGGAGGAAGATTCTGTCCCGTCCTTCCCGGTACATTATAGATCACTACCGGAACGTCAAGATCCGCGAGTATCGTATAATGCTTCAGGAGTCCGGACCGGTTTGGTTTATTGTAATATGGGCTCAGTACAAGAACACCGTCGGCTCCCTGGTCTCTTGCCGCCTTTGTAAACCGTACCGCCTCTGCGGTATTATTGGAACCGGTTCCTGCAAGCACAGGCACCCTGCCGTCGGAGGTTTCGATCGCCTTTGAGATTACCTCTTCATGCTCTTCAAACGTAAGCGTGGCCGATTCCCCGGTGGAACCGCACGGAACAATTCCGTGCACACCCTCTGAAATGAGAAATTCGATATTGGAAGATAACCCCTCAAGATCAACGTCCCTGTTCTGGTTATCCTTAAAAGGAGTAATTAGTGCCGGATATACACCCTCAAACATGAGGATTTATATGTTTTTTCTTCTATTAACCTTTCTTGTAACAGCGCCTGCGATTCTGTTGCGGACACGCTTTGAGTTGATGATTGCAACTTCAGATACTACCTGTTTATTCTCGTCGAAACTTCCTGTAAACTTCTCTCCGTGCTTTTCAAGAAGTTCCTGGCTTGTCGCTTTAATGTATGTCGGTTTAATTGCCATTTTTCTTTACCTACAATATTTTATCATTTATGCGTTCTGAG
>CAZPHR010000058.1:0-6556 GCA_964586475.1 uncultured Methanomicrobiaceae archaeon | reverse complement strand
ACTGCCGTTGAAGTATCTCCTCTATCAGGGAAAGTGACTGCGAGAGTATCTGATCCAACCGGTGTTTTTCTTATCGATGCCGGAAAGAAGGATTCGTCTGCCGGAAGATTTCTTGTTAATGCCTCAGTTCCTTCCTTTATCTCCATTACAGGGGAGAGCGGTTCAACCGGCGGGATGCATATCATCGCCGAAGCTGCGGTATCAATTGACCGTGGGATGAGGGATTCATGGATAAGGGCAGTATCGGGGGGCACCATTGAAAGAATGGAGAAGAAGATATCAGCGGCTGAAGGGGATGAATCCCGGAATTTAAAGGAGATCTGCCGTTATGCCTGTTATATAGAGCGGGCCCTTGATGCTGTATCGGAACATTCCGGGGAGGAAGACACCCCCGCCGGAAAAGATACACTTCCGGACTATGCGGAAAAGATCCTTGAGCTGATAGACCTGCATTCCGGGGATAAAGGAATCCTTATCGAAGAGCTCATCCGTATCTCTGCCTCACTTGGATTTACTGAGACGGATGTGAAAGGAGCAATTAAATCGCTTGTGGAAGACGACGAATGCTATCTTCCGGCAGGGGGGTTTATACGCCGCCTGTAACCTGTATTTTTTATCAATATCATGAAACCTGAATTCATCCCAAAAGGTCCTGCGATTGTTATTGAAGAGGACGACCGGAGGATACTTGTTGTTGCAGATACTCATTTCGGGGCGGAATCGGAGCTGAAGAGAAGGGGTGTTCATATAATGAGCAACACACCTGAAAGACTCCGGAGGCTTCTCGAATGTATTGATGTATCCGGTGCCGATCTTCTTCTACTGCTTGGCGATGTGAAGCATTCCGTTCCTGTCACCTCCTGGCAGGAGATGAAGGAGATGCCGGATATCCTTTCAGCCATCAGGTCGAAGATTGACCTGAAAGTACTCCCCGGGAACCATGATGCAGGGATTGAACGTTTTTTACGGGATGATGAAATCCTGCCTAGGAACGGGGTAAGGATCAATAAAAGCGGCTATATGCATGGTCACACTTTCCCGTCTCCTGATATAACCGGCGGACTGATTATCGCAGGACATCATCACCCGGTTGTTCACCTGTATGACGATGTAGGCTGTTTTATAAGGGGTGCGCCTGCCTTTGTCCTTGCAGAGATCGATGATGAATTTATGAATATGAAGGACTGCCGCCCCGGGACCCGGATCCTTTTCGTCCCAGCATTCTTTGAACTTGCCGGCGGGATGGATGTCTGTGAACTGAAAAAGAGCGGTCTCAGTCCTCTTTCAAGGTGTATAATCGAAGAGACCGCGGATGTATTCCTCGCAGACGGGACATATATCAATACAATCGGGGGGATTGCTGCTGGCAAAAGCGATTGATCTGCTTGATCCTGATATACACAGGCTCCTCGATGAGAGGAATTTCGACGAGCTCTCAGGTACCCAGGAGGAAGCGATACCGCCGATAATGCATGGGCACCACACGCTCTGCATCGCACCCACAGGGACCGGCAAGACTGAGAGTGCAATGCTCCCGGTCTTTCATAAGCTTCTCCGGGAAAAGAGAGACGGAACCGGCAGCGGGAAGGGTTTTCGGGCACTCTACATAACCCCGCTCAGGTCACTGAACCGTGATATATTATCAAGGCTCGAATGGTGGTGCGGTGAGCTGGGCCTGACTGTGGGGGTACGTCATGGTGATACGAAGCAGGCCGAAAGGACCCGCCAGTCCAAGAACCCTCCGGATCTTCTGATTACAACCCCTGAGACAATCCAGGCGCTTTTCATGGGGAAGAACCTGAGAGAGCACCTCAAGAATGTCAGGTATGTTGTCATTGACGAGATCCACGAACTTGCCGGAAGCAAGAGGGGCGCCCAGCTCTCTGTTGCACTTGAGCGTATAGTCGAACAGAGCGGTGAATTCCAGAGGATAGCTCTCTCCGCAACGGTTGGAAACCCGGACGATGTCGCCAGGTTCCTGTGCGGCAAACGGCCATATCATCTTGTTAACATCCCTGCCGCACCCAGACTCTCGATAGATGTGAAGTATGCGGGCGGTGAGTTCTCAAAGCAGGCGAAGTTCGTATCAAAGCTGATTGATAAAAACGAGTCTGTTCTGGTATTTGTGAATACACGCACAACTGCCGAGGCACTTGGGCAGCAGCTGTATGATCGCGGGGACGTGGAGGTGCACCACGGCTCGCTTTCAAGGGAGGTGCGTATAGAGGCCGAGGAGAAATTCAAGGATCGCCGGATAAAGGCTCTGATCTGCACATCCTCGATGGAGCTTGGTCTTGATATCGGGCATATAGGGCATGTTCTCCAGTTCGGATCACCCCGTGAGGTGTCGCGTCTCCTTCAGCGGGTCGGGCGTGCCGGGCACAGGCTGGATACGGTCTCCAGGGGAACCATCCTCGCAACAGGCTTCGATGACCTTGTAGAATCCCTTGTAATTGCAAAGAAGGCGACCTCAAATGAGTGCGAGGATGTGGTCATGCCGGTGAATGCCGCGGATGTTCTTGCAAACCAGATCTCCGCGATGGCTCTTGAGTACGGGGAGATCCCTGAGGAGAGGATCGCAGGAATTGTCGGGAGATCTGCAGTATTCAGGGATTATGATGCACTTCTGGAGAAGGTGCTCTTACAGCTTGAATCCCACCGGCTGATCCGCAGGGAGGCAGGGACGGTCACACGCACCGGTCGCTGCAGGAAGTACATGTACTCCAACCTGTCGATGATCCATGATGAAAGGAAGGTGAAGATCCTTGATATCCTGACCCGGAGGATCGTGGGCACACTCGACGAATCCTTTGTAATAAGCTGGATACACACAGGGGCTGTCTTTGTTACCAAGGGTCAGTTATGGCAGGTCATTACAGTCGAGGACGGGATGGTGAAGGTCGAGCCTGCGGTCAGGATGAAAGGGGAGCTTCCTTCATGGGAGGGGGAGCAGATCCCGGTCCCCTATGCCGTTACTCTTGAGAGCGGAACACTCCGCAGGAAGAGGAAACTCGGGAAATATCCTGCAGACAAGGTCTCGGAGGATTATATATCCGGATTCCTGAAAGGGATGGATGACGCCCGTTCGCCAGTTGCATCTGACCGGCTGATGACGATCGAACATTATGATGAGGGAGTCGTAATAAATCTCTGCGGCGGCCATAAGGCAAACGAGGCTCTTGGAAGGCTGGTCTCAATTCTTCTCAGCGCGAGGTACGGGACAACGGTTGGGGTAGAGATCGGTGCCTACCGGATACTTCTAAGGCTACCGCGGGAGATCGGCGCAGTCGATGTTCTTGAGACCCTCAATTCCATCGACCCGGAGCACATCCAGGGCCTCCTCGGGATTGCCTTAAAGAGGACTGCAATATTTAAGTGGAAGATGGTCCAGACAGCAAAGAAATTTGGTGCCATCGATGCTGATGCTGATTACGAGAAGTTCAGCATGCACAGGCTTATTGATCTCTTTGACGGGACGGTCATCCAGGAGGAAGCCTTCAGGGAGCTCTTCACCAACTATATGGATGTTGCATCTGCAGGAGAGATCGTCCGGAGGATCGTATCCGGAGAGCTTGATATGCAGATAGCTCCCCTTAGTTCTCTCGGCCGCGAGGGTCTTACATCCTCCAGGGACATGATCCCGCCTCCGGCAACAGACAAGGCTGTAATAAACGCCGTGAAGAGAAGAATAGAGGATGACAACATCATCCTCTTCTGCATGAACTGCCGGAAGTGGAAGAGCAAAACAGTGGTCTCGAGAGTCCCCGACGATGATATTGTATGTCCTGTCTGCGGTGCAAGACTGATAGCCGCGCTCAAACCCTATGAGGAACATATGATAGATACAGCCAGAAAGAAAGAGAAGGCAGCTGATGATAGAGCGATTGAGGTGCGGATGCTCAGAAATGCAAACATCGTTCTTTCAAGCGGCAAAAAGGCAGTCAGGGCATTTGCAGCAAGGGGGGTCGGACCGGATACTGCATCGAGGATAATAGGGACATTTAAAGACGGCGATGAATTTTATCTTGAGATCCTTAAGGCCGAGAGGAATTATATTCGGACGCACAGGTTCTGGAACTGATATAACTAAGAAGAGTTCAGTTTTTTCATTTGTTTCATACGTTTTTTTGAGATATTATTATAGCTGTGGTGAATAATAATTAATCCGGGTAGAGTCTTGATGATGCCTGCAGTGAAAAGATAGAAGCCCTGCGGTCTTAATATAGGGCCGGAGGAGAATCTTCAATTTTCAATAATTTTGCCCCCCAAAATTTGAATCACTGCATGATGCACCATCAGGACCTGCCTGTTCTTCTTTTCTGTGCGGGAGCATGCTGTGCGGGTTAAGCGGTCGAAACCTGCCGGAGATTATGGACCTGGGGGTTTTGCCTGAACATTGCAATATCTGGTGAAGATTTAAAAATTAAAAAAGCAATTTTCGTAAAAAAATATTTAGGTTGACCGGGAATTCCTTACAGGATGTTTTCCAGTTTGTTTTCCAGCTTGTCAAGTCCGGCCCTTACATCATCGAGATTTCTTCCGCCTGTAAGGATAACCTTTCCTGACGAAAAGAGGAGTGCTACAATCTTTGGCTCATCAAGACGGTAGACAAGTCCCGGGAACTGCTCAGGTTCGTATTCGATATTTTCAAGGTTTAGGGCGACTACAATCCTGTTAAGGTTGATCTGTTTCTCGGTATCATAAGAGCAGACCATATTTGTTATCGCTACATCGGGCTTTTTTAAGGTGGTAACTCCTGCCTTCTTTAGTTCTTCCATCAGGAATTTCAGGCCTGTTTCAAGGTCTTCTTCTCTCCTGATTCCCGTCATCACAATTTTTCCTGAAGAAAAGATTAAGACGGCCACTTTCGGGTTTACCATCCTGAAGACCGCGCCAGGAAATTTCTTCTTGTTGAGTTCGCAGTTCTCTATCTTTTCTGCGATATCTTCAAGATTTATGGATTCGGCTATCACACCGGAGGCAACAATATTTTCGATCTTTAAGGTCCTGTATTTGTTATCAGACATCTCTTATTCATATTAGCTCGTTTGACCATAAGACTAACTAATGCAGCCTGAAGGACCGACCGGAAGATGAAAGCCTGTTTGGCATTCTGAGATATCATAACTCTGTTTTATCCGGTTACCACTTAACCCCGAGCTCTCTTAAAAACCAGGGCATGTATTTCTTCGTAACTCCGGATGATAAAAAAGAGTTATTGCTGATTTAAACTAACATGAATGTATGAGTACATCAAAGGGACCGGTTTTCACACCTCAGGAAGTTGCCGACAGGCTGAAGGTGGAGACAAGAACCGTCCATGCGTGGCTGCGTGACGGGACAATGAAAGGGATGAAAATCGGGAGACTCTGGAGAATCCCCGAAAGCGAGATTGTTCGTGTCCGGGAAGATATCGATTCCGATTATGAAGAACCCGTGTTGAAGAAGCAGAGTAAACATCACAATATGATGGATTATGACGAAGCGTTCAAAAATTATAAGATCGAGGTTCCCGAAAAATTCAATTTCGGTTATGATGTTATCGACCAGTGGGCTGATAAGGAAAGAAACAAACTTGCAATGATTTGGGTAAATACGGAAGGAGAGGAGAAGAAATATTCATTCAGGGATATGAAGAACCTCTCAAACCAGGCTGCAAATATCCTGCTCAAATATGACATCAATAAGGGAGATCGTATTCTTATGATGCTCCCCCGCATCCCCGAATGGTGGATCTTTGTTATTGGAATCATAAAGCTCGGAGCGGTAGTATGTCCCTGTCCTGTTCTTCTTACACCAAAGGATCTGAAATACAGGATAAATGCCGGGAAATTCAAGATGGTTATTACTGATCTTGAAAATGCACCGAAGATCAATGAGATCTGCAAGGGATGCCCCTCCCTAAGGTCGAGGTTTGTTGTTGACGGTGAGCTGGAGGGATGGGCCAGCTATCCCCATGAACTGTTATATCCGGCACCTGTTTCGCATAAGTCGGTGAGCATGCCTGAGGATTTTACCACATATGCCGACGATCCGATGCTTATCTATTTCACTTCCGGGACTACCGGAGAGCCGAAGATGGTTCTTCACAATAATGCATATCCCCTTGGGCATAAGGTTACAGCAGAATTATGGCACGATCTCACTCCAAATGACGTTCATTTCACCTACTCGGCTACCGGGTGGGCGAAATGTGCCTGGGGCAAGATATTTGGGCAGTGGATTGCGGGTGCATGCCAGCTCATTATTGATGTCAGGGGACATTTTGAGGCAACAAAACTGCTCCCGTATGTAGAAAAATATGAAGTTACAAGTTTTTGTGCCCCGCCGACTGTATACCGGATGCTCATACTTGCTGATCTGAGCAAGTTTGATCTGCGTGAACTTCGTCACTGTACAAGTGCAGGTGAACCGTTAAACCCCGAGGTTATCAAGGTATGGAAGGAAGGAACAGGATGCACGATCTATGAAGGGTACGGACAGACCGAAACCTGCTGTGCAATCTCCTCATTCCCGTGTATAAGAAATAAGCCCGGTTCGATGGGAAAACCCTCTC
>CAZPHR010000057.1:0-6576 GCA_964586475.1 uncultured Methanomicrobiaceae archaeon | reverse complement strand
GAAGATCGGTACCTTCATCGGCACTTTGATGTCCCACCCGTATTCCATCTCTGTGTTGACATCCTCGAATACTGCAGTGTCGGGGTCTGCGTTAACACCTGCGGGAAGTCCGCGTGCTCCTACTGCATATCCGTGAATATTCAGGTGTGAGTAGTCGATTGGATAGTCCTTGTCTGCTCCTGCGGTTATCTCTCCGAAGGGGCCGGGGTATAATACCTCACGTCCTCTGAATGAAGAGAGCCATATGTCACAGTTTCCTTTACATCCGTCTACACATCTCGAACAGATGCCTTACATCGGCACCACATTCTTTGAACGGTTTGATGTGTGTACAGCCTCATGTGCATTTGGGGTCTTCAGGTTTACCATATTTTACCTCCAGATTTTGGTATTGCAGGACAGATTCTCTGCTGTAGAAATTAACCTGCTATAATTATACCATAGAAACTTCAGGAATTATAATTTCCTGAAAAAAGCATGTTTCAGACATGCGGTGATCACCCATTTTTCCACGAGTGCCTACAAACATCTTCTTTCTAACGCTTATAAGGTTTTCTATATATTCTATTGTATTCAGGCAAATCCAAAATATAGGTATAGAGCTGAAAAAAATTAAAAAAAAAGAGGTCAGTAGAATTTGATTCCTACATCTTTCATGTTGTTATATTTTGCAATATTGAGTATCAGCGGTGTAATACTCTCGATTATGGGGGATACATCAAGAGGTCCTGCATCATAAGCCCTTAGTTCCGAAACCTCCTGCACAAGGTTCATTACAATCTTTTTTGAAGAGTCATCGTCACCGCAGACGGCAACAGAATAATCCAGTTTCTCATCAAGGTTCTTCCATTTTTGTGCTGAGATATTATTGAATGCTGCAACTATTTTTGCACTTTCAGGGAGCATCCTTTTAATCGCAAGAGCTGCTGATCCTTCGACGGGCGGGTTGTAGAAGAAGTGACTGGATTTTCCGATTGGGTTTACGGGAGTAATGACAATCTTATTCTCAAATCCTGAAAGAGAACCGATTGTTGATTCGAGATGTTTGTAATTTATCGAAAGGACAACTATATCTCCAAGATCGAGTGCTTCCTGATTTGTGACTCCGGAGCAACTGGCCGATATTCCTCTCTCGGAGAGGGCTTTGATCATGCATTCGCTCGTCTCGCATGCCCTTTCTTTATCACGGGATCCGATATAGATCTCGTGGTTGTGTGAAAGCCTGTGGGCCAGTCCTTCACCAATATCGCCTGTACCTCCAATAATTCCTATCTTCATGATAATTCCTGAATATGGTTGCATTTGACAATATGATAAGATTTATTATATTTGATTTGGGAGAGTGGCAAAACCCTGGCCTGTCTCATTGATAGTGACAGGTCACCTTTTGAATGGGCAGGCATCCCTCCGGCTCCTTTATTTTCCTGCAATGATTATTACTCCTTCATCGTAAAGCCTGTTTATCATAATTGCGCAAATTCGCGTAGCGAATTTAGCACAGGGCTGCCCCGGAGGGGCTTATGCCCGATTTGAAATTCCAAAGTAGCTATCGCTCTTTTAGAAATTAGAGGTGATAAACAAGTCAAAAAAAGAAAAATTAGTTATCTATCTGTTTAAGAATATTTTCCATAACTTCCTCGACATGCTCCCATGTAATCTTATTCTGGTCGCTTTCGCCGTCTCTTTTTAGAATAAAGGGTCTTCCCTCGTCTCCAGCAATCCTCATTTCCTGGTCGATTGGAATTCTGCCGAGGTATGGTACCCCAAGCTCTTTTGCAGCCTTTTCTCCTCCGCCTCTTCCAAATAGATCGATCACTTCTCCACATTTCGGGCATACGAGTCCGCTCATGTTCTCAACAATTCCAAGGACTTTTAATCCGAGCTTTTCAATGAATTTTACTGATTTCGAGGAATCAAGAATTGCAACGTCCTGGGGGGTCGTTACAATGACCGCACCTGCAATATTTGGTGCGAGCTGGGCTACTGACAATGCCTCATCGCCTGTGCCGGGCGGGAGGTCGACAACCAGAAAGTCCAGTTCTCCCCAGTTCACTTCTTCAAGGAACTGCTTTATTGCGGTGTTCTTCATAGAACCTCTCCAGATAACGGGACTTGAGGGGTCGGGAAGCAGGAAGGCCATTGAGACTACACCCAGTTTGCCGGATATTTTTACCGGCTCGATGGTTTTGCCATCGTATGACCCAAGTTTCTGGTCCTCAATTCCGAGCATTTTCGGGATATTCGGGCCGTGAATGTCCATGTCTGCAAGGCCTGTATTGAATCCTTTATTTGAGAGTGCCATAGCAAGATTGGTTGCAACTGTGCTCTTTCCAACACCACCTTTGCCGCTAAGAACCAGAATTACGTTCTTAACATTCATCTGCACTTTTGACTGCAGACCTGAAGCTGTCTTCTGTGGATCATTGCAGGTTGTCGCTGACGGACATGATGAACACTGGCCGTCGCATTCTGATTGTTCTTTTTTTTCTGCCATTATTTGTTACTCCATTGTTCAGAATAATAAAAGAATTTTTAATTCAGAATCTATAAAACTATCAATTCTGCCAGATGTTTTAACCTGTTTTTGAATGACAGGAAATTTTTTTTCTTTAATATACAGGCTCTTTCGCATAATAATATGCATAAAAGGAGAGGATTTATTGATTATTTGTTTTTTTATTAATTTGATGGATAGAACCGGGTCATCAGTTTAGCCTGCATTATAAGATGATTCGTTTTTTACAGCTGTTTTAGCTTTATTCAATTCCTGAACACAGCGGCAGATATCGCATATTGTTACCGATCCTTCTCCTGTAATCACTCCGTCTGCCCAGGATTCAATAATGTCGTCCAGGTCTGTTGTGATATATATTGTTCCCGACCCTCGTTTTCTGCTCATGTACTGGGATACCGCGGCCCTGGAGATTCCCATCCATTTTGCTACTTTGGACTGCGGGATCCCTTTATCTTCTACCAGTCGGCAGACAAGCTCTGCACGAAGCTGTGGGAGGTAATTTCTGACAATCTCATCACATGTCATTATGTCGCATACGGGAAAGTTCATACCGCAGCCACATCCGGAGAATCTTTCAATCCGGAGGCTTCCTTCTTCTGGTAAAGAACCTGTCTGGCGTCCCGGAAATTGAACTTCTCAATAATCAGGCCCTCCTCCTTTAATCGCTTCAGTGCATAGCGAATTGTGCGTGGGGCAATCTCTGCTTCGTTTGTCATGTCTTTAAACGTTCTCGGTCTTCCATCATCAAGTAATCTCATCAGTGTTCTTGCAGATGGTGGCAAACCTGATCTGTTCACGGCGTTAACAGCTACCATGATACTTAGTTAACGCTGTTAACATATATACCTATCGTATATGGCAACTGGTGGGAATATTGATTAAAAAGATGTGGTGGGCTGTTAAAATTCAAAAAAGGTTATATTCATTAATTTTTAGACATTCCATTGCGCAGGAGATTCAATTATTGATTCATTGAATAAGATCTTATAATTCCCCTGTATACATCAACTGATTTTTTTAGGTCTTTTATAGAAATCCTTTCATCTACTCCGTGAAGAGTCTCGATCTCACCCGGGCCGTATTCAATTACATTGAATCCTTTTTTTCTTAAAAATCTTGCATCAGTGGCGGCCCACTGTACAAACGGGGTAGGGATGACTCCATATATCTGCCGGATATTTTCCAGCGCCGTATCGACAATCCTCGAATTTTTGTCTGTATATGTCGGTTCAAAAAATTCCTTTACACTTATCTTATCATTACTGGCAACAGAACGAAGCTCCTCAAGAATATCATCCGGGTTACAGCCCCAGGGGATTCTCATCTCAAGTTCGAGACAGCATTTCTGGGCAATTATATTCACCTTCTCTCCTCCCCTGATAATTCCCGGATTGTAGGTTACTTTTTTCAGGACATTTCCAACTTTCCTGAAGTCCATTACCTTCTCTATCACTTTCTCTGATTCATTGATGATCAGATCAAATTCGGTTGTATATGAATAGGTTCTCTTGTTAATCTTTTTTACATGGCTGATAAAGTCAAGGGCCTTTTCGATTGAGCTGATTCCTATCTCGGGGTAAAGGGAGCCGTGACCCGGTTTTCCGCTGAATTCTATTTTAAGCCTCATGATTCCTTTCTGTCCGATTGAAGGATGACTGACAGGAGTACATTCTGCAATGATACAGTCGCAGGGCTGCATGAATCCTTCTTCAATCAGGTGCCTGATTCCTGCCGGACCACCGGTCTCTTCATCGCAGACGAAACAGAGATTTGCAGAAATATCCGGATTTTCAATCATTTCTTCTATAAAAGCAGTCAATATTGCGGCACATCCGCCCTTCATATCTGCCGCACCCCTGCCAAATATATAACCGTCACAAATTTTACCCGAGAATGGATCAAACTGCCATCCTTCAGGTATTGCAGGTACGACATCCACATGCCCGAGAAGAAGAAGCGGACGGTTTACGAAACCTGTAAAAATGTTGCTCTTTCCCCCGTCAAGATCGGTTCTTTTGTAAGGGATGTTGAAATTATCAAAAATATTTTGAATATAGTCTATTACATCTGATGTCTTTCCCGGGGGGTTTTCACTGTTGATCCTGATGAGATCGGAACAGATCTCTACAACATCGGGTCTTTCATTCATCTTTTTGTCGCCATAAATTCGTTGAAGAGTTTGTCCAGTGAGGCTCCCGTGTACATACTCTTAATGAAGTCCTGTGAGAAGAACTCTTCAATCCAGGTGAGAAGCTGGTTTACGGCAGTTGGCTGATTGCTGTCAGGGTTGATGGAGATCCTGAAACTCCTGTACCCCGCAGGTGTAGAATTGTCATAAATATCTCTCCAGAGTGACGGGAGGGATCCGAATTTTTCCGGATGATTCTCCTTTACCCAGTTTATGAATTCAGGGAAATAAGCCCTGTCGCCTTTCTTCTCTTCATCAATTCTCCATCTCATGTATTCCATATTCATCTTGTTTCTCACATTGTGGTAGTTATATGCCAGAATACATGTGGAAAAATCGATATGGGCTATTGCGTCCATGAAATAGAAATATAATACCTGGTTGAAATCACCTGTGGATTCAAGAACCAGTGATTTGCTGTAAAGAGTTTCCAGAACATGATGATATTCATTTTTTTCGATAAGCATGTTTACCAGTTTAACTGGCAATCAAAAATATTTTTGCAAAAGAGCAGATTATTTAAAAAAGGGCTCTCTGGCATTAACTGCAGTTTTAAAGAGATCCTCCAGTTCTTTTCCCTTCTTTCCTCTTATATCTATATGATTGTCGTTTCTGAGCAGGCACGGCTTGAGCAGACCGTCAGATGTAATCCTGAGGCGATTGCAGTGTGCGCAGAATTCATTGTTATGCATTGGTCTTACAATTTCGATCTCGGCACCGTCGAGGCAGTATTTTTTACGATGATGCATCCTTCGTGTTATGATAGTCTTTGACCTGTTTTTGAGATCTTCTTCAAGCCTGTTTATGTCAAATCCGCCGCAGTCATCCCTGCTGAAGTCCATGAGTTCGATAAACTGCAATATCAGGTCTTTTTTTGATTTGGCAAATTCTATAAAGTCTTCAATTTCATCGTCGTTCACGCCGGCAAGCAATACTACATTAAGTTTAACAGGGGTGAGGCCTTCATGAAGTGCGGAGTCTATCCCGTCAAGGACCCTGTCCAGATAGTCCATTCCGCTGATCTCTTTGTATCTGTCCTTTTTGAGACTGTCAATGCTGATATTGACCCTTGATAGTCCTGCTTCCTTTAACTCATGTGCACAATCAGCAAGAAGTGTTCCGTTGGTTGTAAGCGAGGACTGCATACTGTCCGGGATTGCGGATACGATATCGCAGAGATCTTTTCTCATAAGCGGTTCTCCCCCGGTAAGCTTCACGCTGTTCATATTGAAGAGCTCTGCAACCCTGAATATCTCCCTTAGTTCTTCAAATGAGATCTCTTTTCCAGGATTTTTTTCTCCTTCCCTGTGGCAGTATGCACATTTGAGGTTACACCTGGGAGTAAGGCTGATTCTGAGATTTGTTACCGGCCTGTTAAAACGGTCAATCAGATGCTGCATGGTTTCCTCTGAAATTTTTGGCAATTATGTAAGTTTCTGTACTTCCTCTTCTGGATGCTTTTGTCCTGTAGACCTTCACCGAGTAGAATGAATTCCTGATATCTTCAAGCAATTCGGTAAACATCTCTCCCTGGAAGGATTTAATGACAAAATTCCCGCCTGGTTTGAGGACTTTCAGGACAAATCCGAAGGCATCTTCATTGAGTCCGATTGCTCTTGCCTGATCGTAGGTTTTATTGCCTGAAAGCTTGGGGGAGGCATCGCACACGATGACATTTACTTCATGAATGGTGGAAATAATCCTTTCCTGGACCTTTTCACTTGTAAAATCACCGGTTATCATGATAGTATCTTCAAGAGGGGCTACGGGGTTCAGGTCAACACCGACTATGCAACCTGAAGTAATATCACGCAGAACCTGCTTCCAGCTGATCGGGCGTCCACCGAGATCGATGACATTGTCATCCTCCCTG
>CAZPHR010000056.1:4955-6612 GCA_964586475.1 uncultured Methanomicrobiaceae archaeon | reverse complement strand
CGTAGAAGGAATTAACAATACTCTTGATACTATTGCTGCACCTCTGAATGAGGCAGTCCGCGTTATCGGTGCATATGCAGGGAATAATTATACCGAAAGTTTCAGTGACACGGTTTCAGTTAAGGGAGAGTTTGCGGAATTCAAGCAGTCAATTAACACGCTTGGTGAAAACAGTTCAGCTGTGATCGGCGATGTGATTAAGGCAGTCGATCATGTGTTTGTAGGGACAAATGAAGCCAGCAAGGGCTCTGATGAGGTTGCAAAGGCAGCTGAGCAGGTTGCAATGACAAGCCAGAAGTGCGCGGACATCAGTAAGGAGATGCTGGACAAGATGACAGATGTTCAGCAGCAGATCGCAGATCTCTCCGCCTCGAACGAAGAGGTTGCCGCAACTTCACAGGATGTCCTGAAAAATTCCGAGGAAGTCACAAAGATGGGTAATGACGCCCAGGTCCTTGGAAATGATGCAAACCGCAAGATGGCTGCAGTCGAAGAGATCACAAACCGCAGTGCAGAGGAGATTAAGGAGCTCAACAACCAGATCAAGGAGATCAACAACATAGTAAAGATGATCAACGACATCACGAGCCAGATCAACCTCCTTGCACTTAACGCTGCAATTGAGGCCGCACGTGCCGGTGAGCATGGAAGAGGATTTGCCGTTGTGGCCGGAGAGGTCAAAAACCTCGCTGCAGATGCAAGGAAAGCCACCGAGCACATTGACAAGGTCATCGGTGAAATCCAGAACAACAGTATCAGGACCGCCGATGCAATCCAGTCTGCAAGCAATGAGGTAGTATCCGGTGTCGAGAGTGTCGATGCTGCAATCAGGGCTCTCAATGCCATTGTCGAAGGTTCTGAGCATGTCACGATGAACATGGGTGAAATTGCAAAGGCAATCGAGGATCAGGCAAATATCGCTAACAACGTGGTTAATTCAACCGATGAAGGAAGCAGTCTTGCAAAAGAGAATCTTAAAGAGGTTGAAGAGCTTGCTGCACTGGCAGAGGAGGCAAGTGCATCCACGGAAGAGATTGGAAGTGCGATACATGAAGTCAACAATATGTCCCAGAAACTGCAGGCCAATATGAAAGACTTCAAAATCAGAAAATAATATTTTTAAAAGAAATTTTTTTTTAGTTGAGAATTTCGTAGGTCGTAGTTCTCTGTTTAAGAATTCTGCCGAGATCTTCTGTAATACGCCTCATCTCTTCAGGGTCGAGGTAGTCAGATCCTTCTCCTCCGGCATCTGTTGAAACTTCGTCCGAGAACATGGTTCCTCCAAAGTCGTTTCCCCCTGAAAGCAGCCCAACCTGCGTGAATTTCCTTCCAACCTTTCCCCAGGATATCTGAATATTGTCGAAGTTGTCCAGATAGAGTCTTGAAACCGCAAAGAGAAGGATATCCGTCCTTCCGGTAGCACCTGGAGGTGCAATTCCTTTATTGTATAACGGAGTATTCTCGTGGAGATATGGGAGCGGGACAAGTTCGGTAAATCCTCCCGTATCATCCTGGATCTCACGAAGGACACGGAGATGTTCCACCCTGTCGGCTTCTGTCTCTATTGATCCATGCATAATCGTGGCAGTGGATTTTATCCCGAGCGCATGTGCTTCTTTTATTATACGGACCCATTCCTGCGTGGGGACTTTGGCAG
>CAZPHR010000056.1:0-4945 GCA_964586475.1 uncultured Methanomicrobiaceae archaeon | reverse complement strand
ATTGTCTTCCTGACACTGTCTACGAGGATCTCTGCTGCTGTCCCCTGGAGTGTTCCAAGGCCGGCCGCTCTCATCATCTCAATTACTTCTATGGTTGAAATGCCGCTTCTTTTAGCAGAGAATGAGATCTCGTCCGGGCTCATTGTATGTATATCAACCCCGGGAGCAGCCTCGCGGACCCATGAGATAATCTCTGCATAACTTTCAGCGTTGAAATCCGGATGGACGCCTGAAAGAAGACAGATCTCAGTAACGTCTCTCTCCTTTGCCAGAAGCGCCTTCCTCCGGATCTCATCTTTTCCATGGAGATAGGCATCATCTGCATTTTTAGGTCTGCCAAATCCACAGAATCCACAGAGATTCTTACAGATATTTGTCACATGGAGATTATGGTTCCTGACATATGTGACGATATCTCCTACCTTTCTCTCCCTGAGTTCATCGGCGGCTTCTGCAATCCTAAGGATATTCCTGTCCCTTGTCTTCATCAGGGATACGGCTTCAGTCTCACTCATCCTGTGACCTTCCAGGACATCTTCAAGAAGAACCTGGAGCTCTTTTGTGTTCATTTCTTCTTCTCCTTTGAACTAAGGTAGAATTCGTGAATAATCATGAGAATTATTATCAGTATTGCAAACTCGAATATGTGCAGCGGTATGTAACCTACAAGCGGTATTGAGAATATTGCCTTTCCTATGATCCATTCTTCTTTTACAGGCATGATCTGCCCGATTCCCGAGATGCCTGCCAGCTGGTCAATGTACTGGTTGTTGTCGCCTTTTGTAATATACCCGGCATAGGTTTCGTTATCGTACCATCCTACCGCACGGTGGATTATCGGGTGTACACTGTCCGCTCCGTTGGGCCGGTAGATAATGACATCGCCATAGACCTGGTTATCGTGAATATCAGGATATTCATTAAATTTCCCATATCCTGAAGATATACTATCATTCCATGTCTCAAACTCTCCGTACCTGTCCATTGAAGATACAAATACAAGATCTCCAATATTCATGTTTGGGACCATGCTCTCGGATTCTACGGCAACGACTGCCGGCCATGTTCCTGAGAACAGGAAGAGAATAAGTGCGACCGAACCGACGACGGAAACAATCCATACAGCATCGCGTGCAAATGAGAAAACCGGTTCATCACTCCTTAAAAAACGATGAATTATGGATTCATTTTGGTTTTTGCCGGATTTGGGTTTTTTCATAGATCTAACAGAGAGTGTTGGATCTGTTGATTAAAAATACCTTTTGAACCGGGTTGACTGTTATCTGGGGTAATTTTATATCTGTATTATCCAATGAGTTATTGTCATGGAATTCAGTTACCGGAGTCTGGGGGCGGGACTGCTGATCGGCATTATTGTAATTGCCTTTACTTTTGGCACTTCTTTTCTCACTGCCGGTCTGCAAAGTTATAATCTTGCAATATCTGCTGCTTTTGTAATGGGCGGACTTTTTTGTATATGCCTTTCAACGGTTCTAAAAATGGTCCATCTGTCCGGAAAAGAGGATTCGGATGAGGGGACAGTTGAGGATAAAGCGTTAAATGACTGAAATGTCCTGATTACTTTTTATCCGTGTCTTTGTGCATCTCTTCCAGTTCGACTTCGTAATGCCTTTTCAGGTAATCCCTGATCTTCTGGGACTCAACCCATCCCTGGTCCAGCTGGTTTATTATTCCGTCGATCTCATCCACCTGTTCGAGTATCTTCTCCGCGTTTTTACCTCCTTCGAGATCTGCGATTCCGGCTATCACGCAGAGCGGGTTTCTGATTCTGTCGTTCAGGGTTGACATCTGCATGAGATTCTCTTCGATCCTCTTAAGTGTCCCGATCTGGTCTATCCTGTCCTTTTTCTCTAAAGTGATGTCTCTAACGAGGGATAATATGTAATGCTCCCCTTCAATCTCTATCAATCTTGCTTTAATGGAAACCGGAAATTTTGAGCCGTCCTTTCTTACGTGCACTGCCTCAAAATCGACAGAACCCGTTTTTTTCATCTGCTCAACCCGCTTCAAATCATCTTTTCTTATTTCAGGGGTGTTTATATCTGAGGTGGAGAGATTAAGCAGCTCTTCGCGGGTGTATCCAAGCCGGTGGCATGCTGTGTCATTGACCTCTACGAAATTTCCTCTCCTGTTGCCTTTAATGACCCTGTGTAGAAATACAGCTTCAGTGACGTTGTTGAAGAGTTCCCTGTATTTTGTCTCACTCTCCAGGATCTTTCTCTCGGCGATCTTCCGTTCTGTAATATCAATGGAATTTGCGATTTCAAACTCATTTTCGCCGTATTTCATGTAATATGTGGTTATTTCTACCGGGAAAACAGCACCATCTTTCTTCTTATGCATGGTTTCGATCCGGATGGAATCTTTTTCTTTTAGCTCATTCCAGAATTCTTCTCTTTTTTCCATAGGATATCCGGGGTCAACGTCATCTACTCCAAGTCCAAGAAGTTCATCTTTCGTATATCCCAGTTCAGAGTATGCGACATTGTTTACATAGAAGAATGAGCCATCCGGTTTAATCCAGAATATCGATATTGGCGATTTATCGACTGAAAATCGCGTCAGTAAGAGCTCGTTTTCAAGTTCTTTTCTCTCTGAGATGTCCCTGACTATAGAAAGTGCAACGGTTTTTCCTCCAATCGTGAAACTGTGTCCTGAAATTTCAACAGGTATTTTTTTCCCTTCTTTTGTTACGTGTCTCCATTCAAATAACAGGTCATCAGATTTTTCAAGCTGATTTAAAACATCCCTGTAATCGCCCTTAAAGTCGGGGTCATCCAGATCTGAGACTTTCATATTAAGCAGTTCTTCCCTGCTATAACCCGTCTTTTTACAGGCCTGATCATTAACCTCGATAATTCTTCCTGCGGTCTTATCAGGCAGGATTTCAATGAGGTAGATCATATCGCTTGCATGGTTGAAAAAAGTGTAAAATTTTTCTTCGTTGTCTTTTAACAGATCAAGAGTGCTTGTTTTTTCTTTTTCCGTCTCCAAAGACCAGAGGGCATATCCTATCGATTCCGTTATCTCGGGGAAAAAATCGGTCTCTTCTTCAGATACACGGGAGACCTTTGGTATTGAAACAACTATAATGCCGTAGATTTCCTGGTAATATTTTATTGGAGCTGCTATTGCCTTTCTTCCTTCATAGTGCCGCGAAAGGGGGCAGTCTGGACATTCGGATGGGGGATCATTGTAGATTACTACTTCTCCTGACTGAAGTGCTTTTTCCGCACATTGTGTCAGTTTTCCGCCCCGGATACTTTCTTTCATCTCATCAAATTCTTTTCCGATACCTTCCTGTGCAAACAAATAACCTGAATCAGAACGCGGGAAAAGCGCAATCCATACATTGTGATAGACCTGTTCACGAACAAGAATTTTACAGGCTGTCTCTATCAGCCGGGGGGCATCTTTTTCATGGATAATCAAACGATTAAGATCACGAATTATTTTTAGAATCCGGTTTAGTTGATCTACTCTTTTGTCCTGTTCTTTCATTTGTCAGCCTCAGGAATAACTGCCTGTTCCACCCTTCTGTTTCTGGCTTTAATTATTAAATCCGTGACTGGACGGGTTTTTATTTGTATATTTTTAGAATTTTATTTAGGTTTTAGACTGTTTTAGACCTATAAATAAGTTTCCTGCTGCTGTGAAATCCGGGGAATATCTCTGCCCAAATTATATATGCATCTAATCCCAAGGAGAGGATGACGATGGTGCTGTTATGATGAAAGGAAATGATAAAGGTTCCAAAGGTCCGGGACTGGAAAAAGGGGATCTGCTCCTTGAGGAGGGATTGTATGAAGAGGCTCTATCAGAATATGATAAGGTCCGGGCGACCGATGAAGGGTACCTTTCCGCACAAAACCGGAAAGGAAACATACTTTCAGTCATCGGGAGGGATGAAGAGGCCCTGGAGGTTTTTGAAAAGGTTCTCTCGATTGTTCCGGATAATCCTGCTCTTTACGATGCAGCCCTCAACAACATGGCAAATGTTCTGCGTAAACTCGGCAGATTTGACGAGGCCCTTAAAATATACAATAATGCACTTGAAACCGAGCCTGAAAACGTTATGGCCTTAAACAACATGGGGAACATCTATTCGGATATTGGAAGGGATGAAGAGGCCCTTTCTATGTACGAGCGGGCACTGGAGACTGAGCCGAAGAACAGTTCGATCCTGGTAAACAAGGCATACTCCCTGATTGGTCTTGGTAGAAACGATGAGGCCCTTGAGACGCTTGATGCGGCTCTTACGATCAGTCCGGGAAATGTAATGGCGATGAACAACAAGGGCAACCTCCTTAGCGAATCCGGCAGGACAAAAGAAGCGATAAAGATTTACAACCAGGCTCTTGATTTAAATCCCGCCCATGTACCGACGATTGTGAACTGCGGGATCGCATATGCTGTCTCCGGTGAGCCTGAGCGTGCTCTTGCATACTTTGATCAGGCTTTAATTCTCGATCCCGACAATATACTCGCACTCGACAATAAGGGATGTGTACTGACCGATCTCGGGAGGTTCCGGGAGGCCCTTGTCGCATACGAAAGGGCCCGGTCAATAAGCCCGCAGGACGAGGGGATAAAGAAAAATATCGCTGTTCTGATTAAAAAATTAGAAGAATAACAGGGTTATACCCCCGGGCGGATTCGAACCGCCGTTTCCAGCTCCAAAGGCTGGAATGATTGACCACTACACTACGGGGGTGTAAGTTTCTTCTTTTAGAAGAAGGGTTCTAATAATTTTGGATCTGTGCGGATATAATTATTCTTGAAGGCACTATAGAGAGTGTTTCTTCTAAGTATTTTTTGGTGTATTTTTTAAGCTCATGGGAGGGCATAAGCCCCTGTCGGGGCAGCCCGGTGCGTAAGTTGCTATGCAACTCACGCGAATGGTGATAGCCCGGCCTGGACGCTA
>CAZPHR010000055.1:6105-6782 GCA_964586475.1 uncultured Methanomicrobiaceae archaeon | reverse complement strand
ACTGTGTAATAATTGAACCGCCGGATGTCGTCAACCTGTATATGTACAGGTGCTCCTCAAAGTTCGAGCTTGAGCCCTTAAAGCAGATGCTTGTCGAAAAGGAGGTTTACGGACTTCTTGTAATTGACAGGCGTGAATCCTATATCGGGTTTCTCAGGGGTAACAGAATAGAACCTGTCTCCGGTGTCACCTCGACTGTTCCGGGAAAACAAAGAAAGGGAGGTCAGTCCGCGATGCGTTTCCAGCGCCTTCGTCTTATTGCAATTAATGAATATTACAAGAAGGTTGGAGATCGGGCGAGCGAGATATTCCTTGCAGAGCCTGAATTCTTTGAGCGCTTCAAGGGAGTTCTTATTGGCGGCCCGACACCTACAAAGGAGGAGTTCTATGACGGGGAATTCCTTCATCACGAGTTAAAGAAGAGGGTTATCGGTCTCTTTGATGTTGCATATACTAACGAGAGCGGGCTTGCAGAGCTGGTTGATAATGCAAGCGATGCACTCCGCGGCGTCGAGGTGATGAAGGAGAAGGTCATAATGGACCGTTTCTTCAAGGAGCTTGTGAAGGATGACGGGCTCTCATCATATGGTGAGGAGAGTGTGAGGAAGAATCTTGAGATAGGTGCTGTTGACACACTTATTCTCTCGGCAAACCTCCGGAAGTCGAGGCTCAGGCTC
>CAZPHR010000055.1:319-6095 GCA_964586475.1 uncultured Methanomicrobiaceae archaeon | reverse complement strand
GAAGAGACAGTTCAGGTTGAACCTGGAAAGAAGATGTCCGACATCGAATTCGGGATATGCCCGAAATGTACTGCTCCTGTTTACATGGATGAAGAGGTTGATATTGTAGATGAACTGACCGGACTTGCGGATTCAAGCTCAACCTCGGTTATGATAATATCCGATGACTTTGAGGAGGGTGCAATGCTCTTCAATGCATTTGGAGGAATTGCTGCAATCCTGAGATACAGGACAGGATACTAGATTCAGGAGAATAATATTATGTTTTTTAATACCTATGCCCGTGTTGAGGAAGCCCTGGTAAAGGCGACCGGTGAAGAGAACGTTCTGATAGTCGACGGAGGGGATCATGCAGACCTTGCATCGACTGTTGCCTTCAGCCTGGCAAAGAAAAGGAAGATGAACCCGGCTGCAGTGGCCTCTGAGATCGCTTCTGAGATCTCCGGAGTTCTCGCTGAAGAAGGGATCATCGTCGAGGTGAAAGGCCCGTATCTTAATTTCATATTCGGGGAGGAATACCTGAAGGGCGTCATCTGTGAGGCTCTTAAAGAGGGGTACGGCTCTTTCCCTGCAAAGGCCGGCAGGGTCTGCATAGAACATACAAGTGCGAATCCCAACGGGCCGCTTCATGTAGGGCATATCCGCAATTCGGTGATTGGCGATACTCTTTCAAGAGTTCTCAGGAAAGCCGGATGCAGCCTTGAGGTGGAATATTATGTCAATGACATGGGCCGGCAGATTGCGATTGTATCCTGGGGTTTTGACAATATTGATCTGTTCCAAAATGAGGGTGAAAAGGATGATCATTACGTCGCCCGCGTATATGTCGCTGCGAACCGTGCAATTGAGGCTGACGAATCGATAAAGACCGAAATCGACCGGAGGATGTCGTTAATCGAGAGCGGTGATCCGGAGATGGTAAGAAAGTTCAGGGAGGCTGTTTCAATGTGCATCGGCGGGATAAAGGAGACTCTCCTGGATCTCAATGTCAGGCACAACCGGTTCATCTTTGAGAGTGATTTTGTCAAAAGCGGCCTGATGTATAATGTTCTTCACAGACTCGAGGCTATGCCGGAGGCGAAACAGGAGGAGACCCTTTCACTTGATCTTAACGCATTCGGTTTTGAGAAGGAGTATGTCCTCCGGAGATCTGACGGCACTTCGGTCTACGCGGCCCGTGACCTTGCGTTTCATGAGTGGAAGAGCGACAACTACGACAGGGTCATTGATGTTCTCGGCGCTGATCACAAGCTTCTCGGCAGACAGCTTCAGGCAACGATGCAGCTTCTCGGGGACAAGGTCCCGGAGATTGTCTTCTTTGAGTTTGTTTCCCTTCCCGAGGGCTCGATGAGTACAAGGGCGGGCAAGTTCATATCGACCGACGATCTCATGAAGCAGGTGTTTGAGAAGGCACTTGAGGAGGTGGAGGCAAGAAGGCCCGAGCTTTCAGATGATGAGAAGAAGTCGATTGCAAGGTCGGTTGCAACCGGTGCGATAAGGTTTGATATTGTCAGGGTCTCACCGGACAAGGCTACTGTATTTGACTGGAAGGAGGCGCTCGACTTCGAAAAGCAGAGTGCACCGTATATCCAGTATGCTCATGCAAGAGCCTGCTCTATCCTCGCGAAGGCCGGTGAATTCGAAGAGTCTTACAGTGCAGAGAGCGAATACGAGATTGCTCTTGTCAAGCACATTGCCCTCTTCCCGAAGATTATCGATGATGTGTCAAGAGAGCTTCGTCCGCACGTTCTTGCAATCTATGCAAGGGAGCTTGCCGATCTCTTCAATACATTCTATCGCTTCGACCCTGTGCTTAAGGTTGAAGGCGATCTCAGGAATTCAAGGCTAACATTGGTAAAGGCGGCACAGAACACATTGAAGGAAGCCCTTGAAACACTTGGTATAGATGCAGTCCGAAGCATGTAAGGCCCTGAGGAAACAGGGTTATCTCTTTTTTTCAAAGAAATCGTCGGCGGCGCTGAAGCCCTGTATGTGGAACAAGCGTGCTCTTCGCGGTGGCGATATGTGCTATAAGAATAAATTCTATGGCATATCGAGCCACAGGTGCGTTCAGATGACGCCTACCCTTAAATGCAACCAGAATTGTCTCTTCTGCTGGAGATCTATGGAGCATGAAGTAGTCGAGTCCGAAGAATGCCCACCCGGGGTTATCGTAGACAGGATTCCTCCTCTCCAGAAGAAGGCTCTTGCAGGCTACAACCCGTCTGCCGACACGAGCAAAACCGATCCTGTTCTCTGGGAGGAGGCGCTCTCCCCGGATATGATTGCAATATCACTCTCGGGAGAGCCGACCCTCTACTCCAAACTGCCGGAATTGATCGATATGCTGAATGAGAGGGGAAACACTACATTTCTGGTCTCAAACGGAACAAAACCCGGGATGATCGAAAGATGCCACCCGTACCAGACCTATATATCGCTCGATGCACCCGACAGGGAGACATACCTGAAGGTCTGCAGGCCGGAGGAGGATTACTGGGACAACATCCAAAAGAGCCTGTCTCTTCTCGGGGAGAGGCGCTCGGCAGTGAGGACGACTGTTGTTAAGGGAATAAATGACTTCTTACCGGAGAAATACGCCGCGATGTACCAGGATTCAGGCGCCTCCTTTATTGAGGTTAAAGGCTATATGTACCTTGGTTACAGCAGATTCCGGCTTGAGCGGGAGAATATGCCCGAGCACCCTGAAGTCCGGGATTTTGCATTGGAAATTTCAAAATACTGTGATTATAAGATAACTGATGAGAGCCCGATTTCAAGGGTTGTATGCATGGAGCGTCGTTGATATGAAATTTGATTCCAAAAAATTTGCAGAACTGGCAAAGAAGGACTTTGAAGCGGCCTGGCACGCGGGAGCGGAGGTCCTGCCAAACCCGGTTTTTTCGAAGAAGTACCCGAGAAATATCTCCCGGCTGGCAAAGCCGCACCCCATTTCAGAAACTATCCAGAGGTTAAGGGACGCCTACCTGAAGATGGGTTTCGACGAAGCCCGTGTCCCCGTGTTCATCGAAGAACAGGATGTCTACCGCCAGTTCGGCCCTGAGGCATCAGCGGTTCTTGACAGGGTGTTCTATCTCGGCGGCCTTCCACGCCCCAATGTAGGGATAGGAAAGAAACAGATCGGCGAAATAAATAAAATCCTTGGAAGGGAGCTTTCAGCAGAGGAGGAGGAATCGCTCAGGAAGACGCTTCATGCCTACAAGAAGTCCGAGGTCGACGGCGATGAACTTACTCATGAGCTTGCATCCGTTCTTTCCGCCGATGACGGGATGGTCGTCAGGATAATGGATGAAGTGTTTCCAGAGTTCCGTGAGCTTTCCCCTGAATCCTCACGAACGACGCTCCGCTCCCATATGACATCAGGCTGGTTCATCTCACTCGGAGAGATGTGGGACCGGCAGCCGCTTCCGATAAAGCAGTTCTCGATAGACAGGTGTTTCAGGCGCGAGCAGGAGGAGGGTCCGACGAGGCTTATGACTTATCACTCGGCATCGTGTATCATCGCAGGCGGGGATGTGACGGTAGAGGACGGGAAAGCAGTCGCAGCAGAACTCCTTTCAGCATTCGGTTTTACTGACTTCGAGTTCCGTCCGGATGAGAAGCGCTCCAAATACTATATTCCTGATACCCAGACCGAGGTTTATGCAAAACATCCTGTTCATGGATGGGTAGAGGTTGCGACCTTCGGTATGTACAGCCCTTATGCACTCGCTGCTTACGGTGTCGGGGTCCCTGTGATGAATCTTGGTATGGGTGTCGAGAGACTCGCCATGGTTGAATACGAGGCTGAGGATGTCAGGGTTCTTACATATCCACAGATGTATCCTCCACAGTTCTCCGATCTTGAGCTTGTGAGGGGGATCTCTCTCAGGGAGGAGCCGAAGACCGAAGCCGGTGCTGATATCGCGGCTGCGATCGTGAAGACCGCCATGGAGAACGGGGATGCAGAGAGCCCCTGTGAATTTCTCGTATACGAGTCGGATGAATATGGCGGGCGGAAGGTCAGGGTCTATGTATTCGAGGCGGAGGAGAACTCGAAGCTTCTGGGTCCCGCTGCCCTGAATGATGTGTTCGTATCCGAAGGAAAGATTCTCGGTGTTCCGGATACGAAGAACTTCAAAAAGGTCAGGGACAAGGGAGTCAGTGCCGGTGTCTCCTATCTTGATGCGATTGCAAATCTCGCCGCCGCAAGGGTCGAGGAGGGCTTTATGACAGGCGAGAGCGGGGAGGTCCACTTCAAGATGGCGAAGGTTCCGTCGGATGTGAATGTCGCAATCGAGCCATGGGCGATGAGGTACATCACCGACAACAACAAGAAGCTTGACCTTAGAGGGCCGGTCTTTACGGCAGTCCGGTGGGAGATTGAGTAGAACCTCTTTAACCTGATAAAAATTCCTTTTTAAATGACAGGAAAAAGTGTCCAGTCAAAATTAATTACCGGCGAAAGTTCTGCAGACAATAAAAGTATAAAGATCATAAGGCCGGTAATCCTATCAGTGAGCCGTGCGACAGACATCCCTGCTTTTTATTCAGACTGGTTCTTCCACCGCCTCTCGACGGGCTGGTGTATCAGAACCTGGATAGCCATAAGCACTAGGGTACGGAGTCGGTGATCACGACGTTGCCCGCAATCCCGATTCCGGCCGCCCGACACGTTTGGACTTTCGTGAGGCCAGGTTCGTGGTATTCTGGACGAAAAATCCGTCTCCCATCATCGACAAACTGGAGTTGCTCGAGAAAAGAGGTCATGGTTACTATTTCCAGTACACTTTGAATGATTATGAAAAGGAAGGTCTGGAGAGAAACGTTCCTTCGCTGAGTGAGAGAATTGAATCTTTTAAAAGACTATCCGGTGCTTCCGGACGGGAGAGAGTAATCTGGCGGTTTGATCCCCTTGTCCTGTCGGATACAATATGCATCGATACGCTTCTCTCACGGGTTGAGGCGATTGGTGAAGAGATTCATCCTTATACCGAAAAACTGGTGATCAGCTTCATTGATCTCTATAAAAGCGTAAAGATGAACCTCGGCCGTGCAGGGTTAGGGGGGATTAGGGAGTTTACCGTTGACGAGATTGATGAATTTGCCTCCGGTCTGGAGGGGCTGGCCTCCCGGTGGGGAATCACGGTCTCTACCTGCGCAGAAGAGGTTGATCTCTCCGGATACGGGATTTCCAGGAACAGGTGTATTGATCCTGATCTGATTATGAGGATATCGGGGGATGATCCTGATCTGCTTCGATATATTGATAAGAATCCGGGAAAGGATCCGGGTCAGCGGCCTCTTTGCGGGTGTATCCGCAGCACCGATATCGGGCAGTACAATACATGCATGCATCTCTGTTCATACTGCTATGCTAACCGTTATCCTGCAACTGTCCTGAATAACTATAATAATCACCGGAGTCACCCTTTCGGGGCAACGATTACCGGTGAAAAAATCGGGGATTATTGGTATTTGGAGGATGAGTAATTTATATGGTCTGTTTAACACATCCCTTTGGTGATTTGGGTTCTTAGATTTGGTGCTGGTTTTTTCTGGATCTGGTTTCGTCTTTTCTTTTGTGCGAAAAAATCTGTTTTGAGGCAATCCAAAGATTTGGATTTTTTCACGGTTTTTTATTATTGTAGAAATTTAACAGTTTAACAGGGCTGGATTTCACCTCCTCTGGTTTACACAAATTTACTTTTGTAACATTTATTATTTAAATTATTTTAATTTGTAATACCGTATCTGTAAATCTGTTGAACATCAC
>CAZPHR010000055.1:0-309 GCA_964586475.1 uncultured Methanomicrobiaceae archaeon | reverse complement strand
TCTTTTGTGACAAAAAGTCTTTCTTGGCAATCTGTAGGTTCAGACATTTTTCACAGTGAAGTTTTTATGATTGTATGAAGCTTCTGTCTTTGCATATATAACTGGTTTCTTCACCTCCTTTGGCTTACGTAAATTTATTTTTGTAATACTTATTATATAAATTATTTTAATTTGTAATATCATAATTGAAGTAATTATAAATTCTAAATCTTTTAATGTTGCAGGAATTTATCCTGAATAATGAGATGTGAAAGAGAATCGGGTTGGGTTGCCTGAAAACACGTGAGGTCCGGGAATCCAATCATTTCT
>CAZPHR010000054.1:0-6819 GCA_964586475.1 uncultured Methanomicrobiaceae archaeon | reverse complement strand
CTGACCGATCTTCTCAGTGATGATCTAACTGATCATGCAGTAGGTGAGTTTGAAGCTGATATGCGAACCGTTCTATAGCAACATGCCCGCCAAGCCCTTGTCTTGGACACAGAGAACGAGAGCTTCCACTTCGTGAGCATGAGGTTGACCTGCAGGGTCTTCCGACCCACCGCTTGTGAAACGCGTTCCTTCCGCAGAAACAGGCCTCATTGGGTTGCACGCGGTACTCGTTCATTGACCCCTCCTACGCTGGCGCGACCCTCCGCCCGGGATAAACGCCCATCAAGCCGATCCGCATCCCTCTAAGTGTGTCGGCATGAGGGGGGGGTATGATGCCTGCAATTTTTTCAGCCGCGAGACAGAAACAGACTGTGTTTGCGACATTTTCATCTCCGGATATGGATTCTGTAATCTTCAGGCAGTCTGCAGGTTTTTTATCTTCAATTAATTTTTCGATGCCCCTGTGGAGGTAATGGAACCGTGTTTCGAGATTAAATATGTCCTCGCCTATGACGCTGAATCTGAAGTGCCCCGGTTCGATAACTCCTGCGTGTACAGGCCCTACGGCGATCTCGCTGACTCCTTTTCCGTCGAGTTTTTTAAACCTGTAAAGCTCTTCGTTCGGGATATGTTCCCGTACTTTTATTTGAGTGTTGTAGAAGTTTTTCTTCAACGGATGGAAGCCGGCAGGGTAAGGTTCATGTAAAATCAGCCTCCTTGAATCGAAAGATCCCGTGAAAAGGATTCCAAAACCGTCTGTAATCTCCCTCTCATAGAGTGATGCAGTTGGAAACTGTTTTGCAACCGATACTCCTCTGCCAGATGTTTCGTATGATATCTTTCTGATCACGTTTGTTTCAGGATCTTCGAAGAGGTATACCAGCCTGAATTGGTACTGCTCTGAAAGATTCTCCTCGCAGAAAAGGCAAAGCAGAACAGAACCGGAACTTTTCATTTCTGCAATTATTTCAGCAAGTTCATCGTCGCTTTTTACATGATGCGATTCATAGCCTGTTGAGCCTTTGTTTGCAAACTGTATGGTTTCTGCGAAATCAGCCATTTAAATACCTCCGAGTCCAAGTTCAGAAACTATCACTGTCAGGTAGTTGTAGAACCACTCGGGAACCATGATCCCGAAATACAGCATCAGCACCAGAAGAAATATAATTGCAGCGTGCATGCCTTTTGAAACACGGTAGTGTTTCAATTTTCCTATCGTTGTATCGTCTGATCTTAAAGAGAGTGCACCCCAGATAAACCTGAACAGGGCAAAGGAAGCGATTGCAATAGTAGTCAGTATAATAATTCCTGTAAGGAGATTGAATCTTACAGCTTCGAGGAGTATGAATAATTTTGGTAGAAATACCGGAAACAGTGGAGTTCCGATTATTGCAAGAGATCCTGCAATAAGAAAGACTGAGGCTGCAGGCTGCATCTCAAAGGCATCGCAGATTACATCCTCTTCAGCCGGATTTTCAGTTTTGTACTGCCTGTGTATGATTCCTGCTGAAAGGAAAAGCTCTGCTTTTGTCAGGGAATGTGCAAGGGTCTGGAATAATACCCAGAAAATTGCCAGGGGTGTCCAGAATGACAGACCTATTAGTATCAGGCCCATGTTCTCTATGCTTGAGCATGCAATCAGCTTTTTTAAATTATGCTGTTTAAGCATCATCATAGATGCGATGAATACGGTTAACACTCCAAAGAAGAGGATGAAAAAACCAGAACTCTCTGTATCCGGAACCTGTTTGATAATTGCATATACCCTGATTATCCCGTAGATGCCAATATTGAGAAGTACTCCTGACAAAACAGCGCTAACTGCTGAAGGTGCTTTTGAATGTGCATCCGGAAGCCATGTGTGGAAAGGCACTATTCCGCTCTTTGCAGAAAAACCGATAAACACGAAGAAGAACGCTGCTATAGAGATCGAGGGGTCAAAACCCTTTGATATAATCATTAATTCGGACCAGTTCAGTGTTCCCGTTCCGCTTCCGGTTCTTGACATTTCGAACAGGAAGATAAGCCCAATAAATGCAAACAGCATTGCAGTGGATGCGATGAAGATATACTTGAGGGCTGCATCGATATTTTCTCTTGCAGCAAGACTTGCAACCAGCATTGCAGAGACGACGGTTGTTATCTCGGCAAGGATCCAGAATAGTGCAAGGTTGTCTGACAGGAAGGCGACCGGTGTTACCGTCATCAAAATGGAAAACCCACCGTAGAAAAGCCTCAGGCTTTTTGGGTTCAGTTCTCCTGTCTCAATAAGACGTGTCACGTATCCTCCGGCATACAGCGATGCCGCGAAGAAGACTATGGATGAGAGTCCTGCCTCAAATGCGGAGAGATGATCTACCCTGAAGAATCCTGAAATTTCAGGGATGTTCCCAAGGAACATTATATATCCGGATATTAAGACATTTGCAGCTGAATGGAGGAGCAGAACAGCTCTCTTCAGCATATGGCCTTTAAGAGCCATTGTCAGCGTGAATGCAATGATTCCTGCAATTAAGTATAGTACTGCCGTCATTGTCCTTCCTCCTCTGAAGGCCAGATATGGTACCTGATAAGGCGTTCCTGGAATTCCTCTAGAGAGGAGTCGATCCCAATCGTCAGTATTGTTGTAAGGATTACGAGAATGATGAGGTCGACAAGGATCATCACTTCTACTATAAACGGCAGTTCAGTTGCAAAACAGCCGAATACAAGCACACCGTTTTCCATTGAAAGGTACCCCATTACTTTTGTGATTGTCTTTTTACGGCTGAATGTTACAAGCATCCCCATCAGCATCAGGGAGACTCCGACAATTGAACCCAGGAAAAATAATGGATCTTTAACTGCAAATTTGCTGAAAACTCCTGAAAAGACTACGTATACGAGAAGCATGAGCAGCAGGGATAAAAGGATAGATCCGGCTGGTTTGATATAGCTGAATTCAAGGTCTCTCCTGATATGGATTTTTTTCTGGATTCCTGCGATAAATGAAGGAATAAGGATAACTTTTGCTGCGAAGGTGATTGCTGCAATCAGAAGGAGCGTCTTCTCCTTTGTCATATACCAGAGAACGCATGCAAGTACTGTGATGAGCAGGGACTGAATGGAATAAACATTGACAAGTGCAGATAGAGTACGTGTCGATATAATTAATGCTCCGGTTATCAGTATGAGTAAAAGTATTATCCTTACAATATCGGCAAGGAATGTTGTGATCATGCGAACACCTCTATTATGATGGTTAAGGCTGAAAAGAAAAATGCAGTCATGAAGAGCGTTGGTATACTGAAGAGTCTCATCTTGGCCATCGAAGATTCAAACAGTCCGACAATTACTGCAAGGACCAGCCCTTTTCCAAGGAAAAGTAATGCAGCAATAAGGATGCCTGGAACAAGGAGATTTCCGTCACTGATAATGCCGAAAGGAGCGATGATCCCGATCAAAAGCCCCATATATATAGCCTGTTTGACGGCATGGGAGAGCTCCATAATTGCCAGATTTCGTCCGGAATATTCAAGAATCATTCCTTCATGAATCATCGTTAGTTCGAGGTGTGTTTCGGGATTATCGACAGGAACCCGTGATGTCTCGATGATGAGTATAAGGAATACGGATATTGAAATAAGGAGAAGTGTCGGCATCATTGTAATATCCAGTGCGGTTGTCTTTTCGAACATCTCAAATATATCCATTGTTCCAAGTACGGTTGCAAGTGCTGCGGCAACTATTATTATGGTCGGTTCGATTACGGATGAAAGGCTCATCTCTCTTGAACTTCCCATTCCACCGAAAGCGCTCCCTGCATCAAGCCCTGCGAGGGAGATCATAAACCGTCCGATCGCCAGGATGTAAAGGAAAAGGATCACATTCCCTATTCCACCAAAGGAGGCAGGGATGAATATCACCGGAATGAATAGAGCCGCCAGGATCATTACTGCCAGTGAAACCACTGGTGTTATTCGCATTATCCACGATGATATATCCGAATAAATGGCCTCTTTTGAGAGCATTCTTACAAGATTGTAATACATCTGGAAGAGGGGCGGTCCTCGTCTGCCCTGCATTTTGGCTTTGACCTTTTTGATGACGGTCATAAAAAGGGGTGCAAGAAGTACCATCATGCCGGCATTCAGGAGACAGTAAAGAACAATTTCAAATTTTATCATTGTAACAGCCCCAGGAAAATTACCACGGAAACTACGGTTATAAAGAGGTAGAGGAGGTATGTATCGAGACTGCCGTTCTGGTGCCCTGAAATAAATCCTGCATATCTTTCAACAGCACGTCCGGCAGGGAGGTATATGTATTCTTCAAAGAAACGAATTAGCCTGATCTCTGCTGTACCTGATTTGAAGATGCATCCGTCCGAATCGTAATACTCTTTTTCAAGGCACTGCTTTGTCCTGAACATCGATGAAAAGATTGTTACCAGGGGCTGTGAAAATCCCTCGGACGTATATTCGAGTCTTGATGTAGGTCTGCGTATTCCGCAGTCCCATGTACCCGTGATCCTGTCTGCCGGATGGCTTAAATTTTTTAATGAGATGTAGATCAGTAACATGAGAAAGAGCAGAAGCAGGCTGATAGAAAGCATGTCGGGAAGGAATCCTGGATAGCCTGCAAAATTCATTATCTTCTCTGAGAATACTCCTGTTAAGAGGCAAACGGCTGCAAGAATTGCAGGGCCTGTGATCTCTCCGGGATGGACCTCTTCGGCCTTTTCAGCATTCTCAGATCTTGGCTGCCCGAGGAAGGATATTCCAAATGCTTTTACGAAGCATGCAGCAGACATTGCACTTGTAAGGGCGAACAGAGCCAGGACGATAAGAAGCAAAAGTCGCATGTATGGGCCGACTTCCTGAAAAGCGTAGAACAGGGATTCGAATATCATCAGTTCTCCTGCAAAACAGCAAAGGGGGGGCGTTGCAGATATTGCTAATGCGCCGGTAAAGAAAACGAATCCTGTTTTTGGCATCCTCTTAATAAGCCCCCCCATCTCGTTGATATCTTTCGTCCGGATTGAATGAACAACGGATCCTGCAGCCATGAAGAGAAGGGATTTGACGATCCCGTGGCTGAAGGAATGGAACAGGGCTCCGGCAAGTGCAAGCATCCCGATAAATTCATGCGACAGAGAGGAAAAGAGGGCGAAGAGTCCGATTCCAAGATAAATTATCCCGATATTCTCAATGCTGCTGTATGCAAGAAGGGCCTTTATATCGGATTCTTTCATTGCATACATGATACCGAGAACCGCAGAGAGAAGGCCGAGAACGATTATGACTCCTCCCCACCAGAACTCTATGGTCATAATATCGAGGAGCATTCTGAGGAGACCGTATACTGCAATGTTCAGCATCACACCCGACATCAGTGCTGATATTGCGGAAGGTGCTGCGGGATGAGCATAAGGCAGCCATTTATGAACCGGAATCACTCCTGCCTTGATTGAGAAACCTGTCATAAGAATGCAGAAGATCAGGCTTCCGGCAGGGCCTGAAACGCCGGCAATCTCACTGAAGATATATTCTCCCGATTCACAAAATAAAAACAGAAAACCTGCAATTATAAAGACTGTTGACAGCTGTGTCATTGCAAAATAATACATCCCGGCCCTGAGCGTTTTTTTATTTTCGTATTCAAACATTACAAGAAGGAATGAAGATACTGCCATCAGCTCCCAGTTAAGAACGAAACTGATGATGTCTCTTGCCGTGAGAACCAGTGCCATGGCAATAATAAATCCATACATCAGGGCATTTCTCGTACAAATCCTGGTTTGAATTAGACTATTTTCTTTTTTGGACAGGTCGCCTGAGGAATAAAGTGAGATTGTACACGAAACAATCCCGAGAAGAAGAAGGAAAATTCCTGATAGTCTGTCGGCTCCAAAATATAATTCGAGCCCCGGAGCAAGATAGTATATGCCTATAAATATCTCTGTATTATTTGTAACGACAAAAATTGCTCCCAGGGACGTTATTAGTGAACCTGTTACTCCTGCAATTGTTGATAAATTAAAGAATATCTTTTTTCCTTCTTTTAAAAATGCCGCTACTGTTGCAAATAGGCCGGCGAGAACCAGAATAGCCAGACCGGCTGTTATCAATCCCAATTCCATTTCTTTTATCCTCTAGAAAAAAACAATGTTTTTATACGATGGTAATGAGTTGGATATGTTGAACTCTTCCAACAGATTAAACTGAAAAAAATCCGGTTTATTATAATGTCTCATCCCTGGTAATTGCAATTTGAATTATTGTCAATATGGTTGTTAATTTAATTTTTTTCTTTAAATTAGGTTTTTTTTGTCATATGATAAATCTATTTGGAAGTGGCTCTGAAAGATCTCTGGAGAGTCATTTTGGCAGGTATTTTTCATGTTATGGTGAACAGTCGCGCGAAGGAAACGAGAATATCCATTTTAATTAATGGTAATTCCTGTATTTTTTTGTTTTTTTAAAATACAGGGACAAAAACAGATATTTCTTTTATATTATTCATACGGATTTTATATATTCTTTATTTGTAAATTATTATGATCCATTCATAAGGGGGTCGTTCTCTAATATATTAACATTTGCCTATCAATAATTTAAACATAACTGAAGTGCCATTATGCGTGCCAGATCGCGAGTATATGTTTTTAAATTTACTTTTAAACAAAGTAAACTTTATTGGAATTAAAAATTCTACAAGAAATGCGATTTTTTGGAAAAAATCCTGGTTTTTGGCATGGAAGATTAAAAAGTATTATATATCCTAATTTTGTGAAATTAAATTGCCTATAATTATTGCATAGGTTTCATGATGCAGATA
>CAZPHR010000053.1:0-6874 GCA_964586475.1 uncultured Methanomicrobiaceae archaeon | reverse complement strand
CCGTTTTCCACCTGGCTTTTTCTCTGATCCGCTGTCTCTTGGTTTTTCCCCTCTACTTAAATCTCGAAATGTTTCTGCAAATGATGATTTCATTACACCATTAGACGCGTAAATTGCATGAACGTTAGATTTTCTAGATCCGACTCGATTAAAATCAAATTTAAACTCTAATTCATTTATGCCATAACAATTTTTAAAATTGATATCTAGTTTTTCTAGCCCCATAAATTTAAATTACTATAAACTACCTTAATTTTTACTAATTGTCCCTAGCAAATCCTGAATAAATTCACCTCTGTATTTCGCAGGCCATAAGCCCCTAACGGGGCAGCCCCAGCTCAGTTTGCTACGCAAACTTTCGCATAATGAAGATAGCCCGGTCTGGACGCCACCCGTCCGGGTGGCCTCGACCGGGAGAGATTTTTAATTGGGATTGGAAGAACTTTTTTTTCAGGTTGAAAAAAAGAAAATCCCTTCGAGTGAAAAAAGATGTTCACCAATTCCTTTTGCGACTTATCGCAAAACCGGTGACCGGAGGTCGCCCCCGAGGATTCGATTGGGTGCAGAGCCCCTTTCGATAGAGGTGCTCCAACCCAACAATTTAATCAATTTGCAGGCAAAATATCGAAGTGATAATTAATGTCCGGTTCATCATCTTCAACAAAAAATATCGAAAACACTCTTCGTGAGATATTGGACAGATTGGATCGTATAGAATCCAAAATCGATGAAAGCTGCTATCCCCCTGAAGAATCCATCAGGGATGAGTTTATCGAAGAAACCGAAGCCATCAGGAAAGAGATCCGAGCAGGTCAATTTTCAAAGCACAGGACGGCAGATGATCTCTTCGCCGGGATCAGCGATGAATGATACATATTCTCTAATATCCAGCAACTCCTTTGAAATAAAACTGAAGAAGATCTGCAAAAGAGACAAAGGATTCTGCCGCCAGATTAAAAAAAAGATCCTGACCATCCAGGAAAATCCTGAATCCGGAAAACCATTAAAGAATATTTTAAAAGGAACCCGAAGAATCCATGCAGGACATTATGTTGTAATCTATGAAATCGATAATGAAAAGAAAAATATTATCCTGATAAATATCGACCATCACGACCGTGTTTATACTAAAAAATAATTCTTTTAGGTTAATGCCCGATTCATCCCGGATATCATCGGTTTTTCATGAAAAATCTCACTGGTCGCCGCGGGTTTCGAAAGGGCAGCAGCCCTTCGAGTGAAAACAGATGTTCACCAATTCCTTTTGCGACTTATCGCAATCGGGGGAGGGTCGGGAGGGTGGAGATCTCCCCCCTTTCTGAGTCCTTAATCACGACATCCTTTTGATACAGTTAAGCTTAAATAAGGCTCAAAAATGCCTGAAACGACCAAAAGTATCGCCCACACAGATTGCTCATATTGGCCGATGCCTTCTTTACCCTATACAAACACCGTCTGAAAAAACAGGGCAATAACGTGCCTGAGTTTCGATAGAATTACGCACTTTCACAGGATTTCCGGGCCATTTTGCACTCCTTATCGTGTGGACTTCAGAAAGGGCAAAAAGAGGTGAAAATAAGCCCATATTGAGCGTTTTTTTACACCTTTTTGATCTAAAACTGAAGTGGGAAAACACCAATCAAATAAATAGAAAGGGATTATTCATCCTATGTTTTGAATATCAAAAAAATCGGTGACCGAAGGTCGCCCTGGGGAATCGATTGGGGCAGAGCCCCTTCGGTTGAGAAGGGGATCTCCCCTCCCTTAACAAACACTTACGAAAACTTCTCCCAGATCTTTACGTAAATTATCCCCATAAGCGGATATGCAATTATCCCGCTTAGGACGGCGGAGATGTAGAATCCGGTCGGGTAGTCCATCGATGTATAGAGCAGCCACAACTGCGGGATCACGAGGAGCAGGAAGAGGATCGCTCCGAAGACGATTCCCCTGTGGCAGGGCGATTCCCCTTTTATCGAATCTTTGACGATGTCGAATACGATGCCCGCCATTAAGGCAAGGACGAACGGATAGAGGAAATACAGTGCCATTATAGGATCGTCCATCGATCTCATCCCGCCGAGATCCGTAATCGAATAGGGAGCAATAAGCGTCGCAATGAAGTCCGCAGCGAATGTCACGACCAGGAGGACAACACCGCCTACAATCGCTGAAATTATGATGTTCTTCCAGTTAAGGTTCATAAAAAATGAATTACTGCGATTGTAGTTAATCGTTGTGGCGGGGGATCTTATAACCGATTTTGGATCAAATTAAAACCAACAGTACAGTCTTCAGCGTAATAATGTTTATAATGGTCTTTTTTGATACTAACTACAAGATTGCCCGAACTGAGTCTCTCAATATGCCATGAAATTGTAGAGTATGATAATTTTGTATAATCTGCGAGGTCTTTTTGAGTGCAACCGGGATTATTATAGATATATCCAAAAATGTCTTTGGTTGTCGAACAATTGAGGATTAATTTAGAGAGATGGGCTTCCGAAACACCCCCATTGTGATTTTCAAAATAGTGCCTTTTTTTATATATTTTTATTGAGATGATCTTTTCTTCGCGGATTAAAATTTTAAGATGATATCTCAGAGAACTGCGGTTAACTCCGGTCAGATTCTCAAATTCCGGCTGGGTGATACCAGGATTTTCTGTTATCAGCCGGAAAAAATCCTCTCTCCGTTCGTTATCAAGAACATTCTTCTTTTCAATCTGCCGGATTCCGAAAGAAAGGCCGGCAAGCACCGTGGCAATCCCGGCTATAGGTATTAAAAAAGGAGAGTATAAGGTAATAAATGAAACAAAATAGTGCCTGAGCGGTACTTCCCACCAGTTAAGAACCCGTACATTGTCCTCTCTAAGGAGAGCAGGCACTTTTTCATCAGGCGTTGATATGATATTTGATTCTATGGATGCCTGATGAGCATAGGCTAGGATTAAAATTAAAACTAATGCAATAGCCGGCCCCCTGAATTTCATATTTACTCCTTAGCAAAAGAAGAAATTAAATTTTTTCATCACAGGAGTGAATAACTGATTGACGAACCCGAAACCTGCCTTCCATATACATTGAGCTTCCAATTACCCATGGGAAGATAACCGGATGAAGACTTTATATCAATGTTAATCAATCCGTCTCTTACCGAACTATCGTAAAGGTCGGTATAATGCCCTACAAAACCATCATCCGGAGTATAGACATACAACTCAAGATCGCCGTAATTTTCATCCCAGATTAATGTGACATCAAGCTTTGAGGTAAACGGCCAGACAAATTTGCTATGGTATACCATTTCTCCCTGAGAGATCTGGTGCTGGGCCTTTGTACCTGAAAGTTCAGGAATAAATTTATCGATGGACGGTACGACGATGATATCACTTTTCACGCTCTTTTCGAGTACTTCGCTGGCTGTCACAGGTGCAGCGAGGAATGCCGCAACCAAAAGTACAATAAAAATCAGTATTTTTCCTCTCATAATCAGATGTTTGGAAATTAATGATTTATTGCTGTTGTGACCAAATCATCGAAATAGGCTCTTGAATTTAGACGATTTGGTCAGAAGAGGTATTTAAGATCGAGATAAAAGTCATGCATGTAGCATCGAAGAGATGTTGCAGGGATCCTGCCCGACAAACAGAAACGGCCGGACCCCGCTGCATGCCCCGGGGGAAATTGTAATTAGGGCTTAAATTACTTGAAACCTTTGATACTGCTGTCTTCGGGGGCATGAAAAGAATGGAGACGAGAAAAATGAAAGCAAAGAAAGGAATGCGGGCGTTGAGCCTGCTTTTGGTAGTTGCGCTCGCCGGGGCGATGTTTGTTCCGGCTGTTAGTGCTGATGAAAATGCACAAAAAGTCGATAATCAAGACATTGTCAAGTTATTTGAACCTATAAATGCTGAAATTGAAAGTAAAATGGCAGTAACAGTTATATCAGATGGATTAACTAAAACAGACTTTGATTCCGAAAAATATTCAGAAGAACTGATAAAGAAATATCAGAAAAATCTGGATCTGATCATCGATTCTCTTGAAAAAGAAACAGGACAGGAATTATCAGCAAGTGAACGAGAAGATCTCAAACAGATCATCGTTCAGGGACACATAGAAAGAGTATCTTGGGATGAATTCAAGAAAAAACTGGGAGTTAAAGATGAAGACTTTAGATCTCTTACTCCAGTTCAGAAGGATTCCTTGATCCAGACCGAAAAAAGCCTGCCCCTTCCTCTTGTCCTTGTTCAGGTTGCAGATGATGTAAACGGAGGTGCAGGTATTGATGGAGCAGGAATACCCTACATTGTTAACGGTGACAACTGTCTTGTGGAAGTATCTGTCGACACTCAATACTCAGGTATGGATCTTTATGAATGCCTTTTTATGGATGAAGATGTACCAACTCCCGCACTTGATGCCGCCTATGATGCATACAGGATGAAAGAACATGGTACACTCATGGACCGCCAAGGTTTCTTCATTTATGATGAGATCATTGATGGGTACAGGGACATTGAATTTGGGAATGATTTTGATAATGGATGTTCCTATGGAACGATGCTTGGCCAACATGGGGCTCATTTATATGATAATCAGTATAAAACAGGTGTACCGATATATATCAGTAATGTATGGAACCATGCCATGGGCCTTGATGACCGAAATTCAAACATGGTTAAGATAACCCACTATTTTACCTAATTTTTTTATTTAAAAAGGAGAGATTCATTATGAATGTTCAGCAGGTGGCGAAATACCTTGATCATATTTTCCACTATATCCTGCTTGGAATTTTCCTTTTGAGTTCGTTAATGTACCTTTTTATATTTGCACTTAACTGGGAAACCTGGTTCTTCGGTATGAAAATAGACGGCCTTTATGCTGGTATCATACTATTTATCTACTTTCTGGGTTCAGCTTCTCTTGCTTATCTCCTTGTAAAGTACCCCAAAAAAATTGTATTTATTGCGTTAGTATCGACCTTTTTTTTCAGTTTCATTTTTATGGATTCCACAGTAACGATCCGAGAACTGAGTGGGGGACTGAGATCATACAGTGAGGCCGTGGCTCTGCGGGTAATTCTTCCTGTAATTGTCCTGATTGGTCATCTTATTGCCACCAGATTCTATGAGAGAGGAAAAGAAAGCGAAGAGTGCGGGCAGGATATTAGCCCTGCTTTAAATATTGCAGAAACAGAGAATCCAAGAGACTTCATAATAAAAAATATATTAACCCTGACAGTGGCAGCGGTTGTCCTGTTTATTATATTCGGAACGCTTGTAATCCCTGTACTAATTCTTATGTACCTTCCTCTTGCCATAAGAATCTTCAAAACAGATGATGATCCAGCAAAAAGCGACTACGAAAATGAATTGAACGTAACAGGCACACAACTGTTGCTGGTAATGGCAATACTGATTGCACTTTTTCTGCTTATGTCACTGGTTATACCCGTGTTAATCATGTTGATTACCAAGTGAACCCAACGCCGGTTATCAGGGACCTCGTTTTAGGTTTCCGGGGGCAGAAAAAGAATGAAGACGAAAAACATGAAAGTTTTGCATAGGAAACTAATATGACAACTGAGAATTTTAAGAATATAAAAGAATTAGGAATTTTTATATTCTTGGGTTTATTTATCGTATATTGTTGTATATTTTTTTGTATAGCCTTCCTCTTCTTTCAGTCGGGATTTAAAAGTCCTTTATCATACTGGATCTTTTTTGGCCCGCTATTTAGCCTCCAGTACGTTGGCTTTTTCATCAGCATGTACCTGAGATCCGGAAAGGAGCTGACAGATGAGAGTGATAAGACAGAAATTCGTGAGAGATCTATCTCGCTTAAGGCTGGTGTCGCCGGGTTTTTAATCTGGCTTATTGTACTCGTTGTTTTAGAGAAAATACAGGTTGATATAAACAGTTATCTCTCCCTGTTCTGCGGATTTACCATTATTTTCGGAATTTTTTGGTTGTTAAAAATGGCTGACAAAAGATCCAAAAAAATATAATTAAAAAATAGAATTACATCAGAATCGATAGATTTTCTCAAAGCAAAAGGGATGTTTACTCATCCTCTCTTTCGACTATCTCCACGGAGGGTCACAGGGAGGGGAGATCCCCTCCCTTTAAAAGTGATAAAATTCTCCCTTCACATCCAAAAAAACCCCGGAAGCTTATAATATCAACTAAAAATAATAGCACTTTACATGAAATTCAAAAACCATTCAGGTGAATCGGAATGATGCGGTGGCTTCTCCTCTCCATAGGAATCCTCACAGAACTCTGCGGTTCGACCTGCATGAAGCTCTCGGACGGCTTTAGCAATATCTACGCATCGGTTCTAACCTTCGTCTTCTGGGGGATCTCGTTTACCGTATTCATCTTCGCTCTAAAGGAATTTGACCTTAGCTTCGCCTATGCAATCTGGGCGGGAATGGGGATACTTCTTGTCTCACTGATAGGAATGATCTATTTCAAAGAGCCTGCCGGTTCAATGAAGATACTTTCAATCCTCGTAATCGTTGCAGGAGTTGTCATGCTGAACATGAGCGAGAACGGTCCCGGGATGATGTAATAAGCTGTATTTAACATGCGAAAATTTCCATAGCGCTATAACAAACAATATTAAAATTAAAAATATATGTTTCAATAGTTTGTCGTGATCGATATGAAAATCCGGATAAGCAGGAATATCTCGTACATAATTGTAGCATTTATCGCCCTGATCGAGATAGGAGTCATCTGGTGGGCCGCGGACTACAACAGGCCCCCCGCAATGGAAGTGACATCGCTGGCTCTTACAATAGGCATCGTTATTGCATATTTCCTGATGGATCTTGGAAAGAAGACAGAACCTGGCGGAAGGGA
>CAZPHR010000052.1:4803-6908 GCA_964586475.1 uncultured Methanomicrobiaceae archaeon | reverse complement strand
CCATACATAAACCTGCTGGACAATATCGCGGGTTACGTGTTTTGCATAGGACTGTAATGCCTCGGCGTTGGTAATCACCCAGTCCACCCCTTTATAGGTGATCTTGTAACTGCCCCTGCCCTGGGAGTACACCATACCGTCTTCTACAAGATCCCTGATATAATCTGAAACTGCCTGGGGGGTGATGCCGAGTTTTGCCGCTATCTCCTGCTGACGTACAGACGGCTGGTTCTCTGCAATATCCACGAGGATCTGGAATTTAGTGGATTCCCTTTTACTTCTTAAAATAATGTAGAGGGGATCATTCTCCTGGATTTTCAATAAATACCAGCCCCTGTCCCTTTACGTCAAGGTTAGGAAGACGTTTTGCCAGTCCCTTTATAAATACAGGACTGACATTGTGGCATCTTGCCAGGTCATTCAGTGATTTGTTGCCTTCCTTTACCTCTTTTTCAATAATATCAACTATATCCCTTAATTTCTCATCCGTTGATACAGAAGCATGGATCAGATCCCCAAGATCTTCCATAGTGCACTGGAAGTTCGCCCGGAACCGGCTGTATGTAGATTTAAACTCCATTTGCGGTTTTTCACCGGGTTTTGGCATCCTCCACTGCTCTTCTATAAGATTTCCTTTTTTCAGTAGTGTAAGACAACCATTAACCATCTCAGGTTCGACATCCTCTGCCAGTTCCTGCTCAGTCATCCAGTTTTTACTGAGTTTATCATATATCTTCTTATACTCAGGATTGTTGAATGTAATAAGAAGAGGGACCAAATCAATTGGATCGTTTACTATTCTAATATGCCCTGTCAAAGCAAAAACCCATTTAATATTAGTCATATAAAACAATAAAACTTGTTTATAGCTTTCAGGATTGCAGAAGAACTCAAATAACAGAGCATTATGGTAAATTGATTAGATTTATCCGTTTAGAGGCCTTAAATCATCATAGAATTACATCTAACATATATCCGGATTTTTTATGCGAACAAATGGTCAGATAATCATCAAAGGTATTGTGCAGGGAGTCGGTTTCAGACCCTTCGTTTATTCTGAAGCGGAGAGATACGGAATCCGGGGTACTGTAAAAAATCTCGGAAGTGAAGTCAGGATCATTGCACATGGAAATAACTTTGAAGAGTTCCTGAATTCGGTCTCCAGAGGAACGGTTCTATCAAGGATAGATTCGGTTGAAGTTTTAAAAACCGAAGAGAAATCCCCCGATGATTTCAGGATTGTTGAAAGCGGAACAGGGGAGCTTTCCGGGTTCATACCTCCGGATGTCGCAATATGTGAAGAATGTGTGGGGGATATATTCGAGAATGGCGGGAGATATGAGAATTACTGGGCAACGTCATGTGTCAACTGCGGGCCCAGGTACAGCATCATCAGGGAGATCCCTTATGACAGGGAAAGAACGACCATGGATGATTTTCCCTGCTGCCCGGACTGTCTCGGCGAATATTCCAGCCCCGGTTCAAGACGCCATCATGCCCAGACAATAGCCTGTGGGAGATGCGGGCCTCAGCTGAAACTTCTCGACAATAAAGGTCTGCAGGTCGAAACTGAAGATCCCGTCCGGATGACCGCCATACTTCTTGACGAAGGGCAGATCTTTGCAATCAGGGGTATCGGCGGATACCACCTTGTATGCATTGAGAGCTCTGCCTCAAAGCTGAAGAGATGTCTTGGGAGGACAGAACAGCCGCTTGCGGTTATGGGTCTGCCGGATGCGGTCTTTAATATCTGTGAGGTCTCAGAATTGGAGAAAAAGCTCATATCAGGGCCCGAACACCCGATTATGGTCCTGAACAAAAAGGATCCATCCTCGCATTCCGGCATATCAAACCTGAATACCCTGGGATGCATGCTGCCTTACACCGGTTTTCACCATCTTATATTCTCATACCTGAAAAACCCGCTCCTGATAATGACAAGCGCAAATTCTCCAGGAAATCCGATGATAACCGAAACCGGGGAAGCCCTGGAAAAACTTGCAGGGTGTGTCGATTATTTCCTCTCCCACAACAGGCATATCAGGAACAGGTGCGATGATTCAGTTGTGCGCGAAGGGTATATCATCAGGCTATCCAGGGGTTTT
>CAZPHR010000052.1:0-4793 GCA_964586475.1 uncultured Methanomicrobiaceae archaeon | reverse complement strand
ACCCAAAAGAATACGGATCGATCTCGGGGTTTCAGGAATTCTGGGTGTCGGCCCTGAACTCAACTCGAACACCACAATATACAAAAAAGGATTCACGTACACATCGCCGCATGTAGGCAACGTCAGGAATCCGCCGACACTTGAATACCTGAAAGAGACTGCAGAAAAGATGGAGAGGATCACCGGAGCGGAATATGATTATATTGCACACGACCTCCACCCGCAGTTCCTATCGACAAGGTACGCAAAAGAGATTGCAGAATCAAAGGGTATTGAAACTGTACCGGTACAGCACCACAGGGCACATATTGCAGCAACCACGAAAGAACCCTGTGTCGGCATTGCAATCGACGGCGTTGGATACGGAGACGACGGGACCATCTGGGGCGGAGAGATATTTGCAGGAGATATTACAGATTTACAGAGAGTCGGCCATCTCGAAACTGTTCTCATGCCCGGAGGGGACATGGCAACAAAATTCCCTGAAAGAATGCTTTACGGGATAATGCAGTCCGAAGAGATCATAGAGCTTTTATCCGGACGGGGATGGGGTGATATTGAACTGGGAGTTTTGAAGAAGCAGGTTGACAGAAGATTCAATGTAGCCGAAACAAGCAGTGCCGGAAGAGTCCTCGATGCAGCAGCGGCTCTTCTTAATATCTGCCGCGAGAGGACATACGACGGTGAACCTGCAATGAAACTCGAATCATGGGCAGTAAATGGATCATGTGAAGAGTGGGAACTGAAATTTACTAATAACGATTCTGGGATGATTTTCTCAACAAAAGACCTGCTTCAGACCGCATTTGATAAAACAGGCTCAATGAAGACTGCAGACATTGCAGCTTCATTCCAGTACAATCTTGCAAGGGGAATAGCACAAATGGCAGTATCGGCAGCTCAAAAATCCGGCCTGAAAAACGTTGCTCTCAGCGGAGGGGTTGCCTACAATCACAATATCAGGACGACAATTGCAGACGAGATTCAAAAGAATGGTCTAAACCTGCTGATAAACAGTGAACTTCCCCTGGGAGACGGATCCATATCATTTGGACAGTGTGTCTACACAGGACTCCTAAAGAACTGAACACATTTTCTTTTCATTCCTTTGACAAATGCAACTATATTATTGCTGATATTATCCAATATTATTACAGCATGAAACTTGAGGAATTACGTTTCGGAACAGAACTGATCAAAAGAGGTTTTGCTTCGATGCAGAAGGGCGGCGTGATAATGGACGTCGTCAATGCAGAACAGGCTGTAATTGCAGAAGAGGCCGGCGCTGTCGCGGTAATGGCCCTTGAGCGTGTTCCTGCAGATATCAGGAAAGCAGGCGGTGTTGCAAGGATGGCAGACACCGCAATAATTGAAGAGATAATTGACGCAGTCACAATTCCGGTCATGGGAAAGGCCAGGATCGGGCATTTTGTTGAGGCAAGAATGCTTGAGGCAATCGGTGTTGATATGATCGACGAGAGTGAGGTCCTGACACCTGCCGATGAGGAGTTCCATATCGATAAAAAAGAATTTACCGTCCCGTTCGTATGCGGTGCCAGAAACCTTGGAGAGGCATGCAGGAGGATTGCAGAGGGCGCTGCGATGATAAGAACAAAAGGAGAAGCCGGAACAGGAAACGTCGTCGAAGCGGTCAGGCACATGAGATCGATTACGGGCGAGATCAGGATGCTCCAGGGAATGTCCTCACAGGAGACTGCGGCATATGCAAGGAGTATTGAAGCGCCGATCGATATTGTAACCGAATGTGCAAAGCTCGGAAGACTTCCTGTCGTCAACTTTTCGGCAGGCGGCATTGCGACTCCTGCGGACGCAGCACTAATGATGCAGCTTGGAGCCGATGGTGTTTTTGTCGGATCAGGCATATTCAAATCCGAAAAACCCAGGGTTATGGCATCAGCCATCGTTCAGGCCGTAGATCACTACACTGATGCGAAGGTTCTCGCTGAAGTCAGCCGCGGTCTTGGCGATGCGATGCCCGGCCTTGACATTCACCTTCTCAGGGAAGATGAGGTGCTTTCCACACGTGGAAATTAAAATAGGCGTTCTTGCCCTCCAGGGGGATGTCAGCGAACATATCTGCGCGTTTGAACGAGCCCTGGACAATATAGACAATATTAATAATTTTGAAGTCTTCGGCCTAAAAAGACCGGAGGAGATTGAATCCTGCAATGCCATCGCAATTCCCGGAGGGGAGTCCACGACAATCTCCCGCCTCATAGATAAAAATAATCTAAGGAGCCCTATAAAGGCCTTTACAGGAGGTATTTTTGCCACATGCGCCGGCATGGTGCTTTCTGCATCAAAAATCATCGATGATAATGATGTGAAACCACTCTCCATAATGGATCTTGAAGTAAAAAGAAATGCCTTCGGGAGGCAGAAGGATTCATTCGAATCAGCTATTGCAATTGAAGGACTGGCGGAACCGTTCAGGGCAATATTTATTCGGGCCCCTGTGGCAGTCAGTGCCGGCCCAGGAGTCAGGATTATCGGAAGACTTGAATCAGGCATTGTCGCAGCAGTTCAGGACAGAAATATGGCTCTCGCTTTCCACCCCGAACTTGGCAATGATCTGAGGCTTCATGAACTTTTTATAAGAAATTTATTGAATGTTTAAAAATTTTTACTATTCACCCACAGTATGCTTCATCGTCTCATTAGTATCATATTCCAGGTAGCCAAGAATAGAGCTTCCCGTCTTTGATACTATTGCCATTTTTACGGCTTTTCCCTCATAATTGATGTATTTGTAATCTATTCCTTTCGCAGAGTATGTTGTTCCCATCTCCTCAAATGAGGAGTCTTTAATAATATATGGCTGCCCTTCTTCAGGATTTATTACATTCCTGAAGTAGTATTCTGAAGTTTCCGGTTTAACCTTCGTTATCAGGCCCCAGCCTTTTCTTTCATCATCCGACAAAAGCGTTCCTGCCGGCCAGAGAGGAATATATTCCTGGTTAACCGTTTCGCTAACACTTTTTGTCTCCGTCGGAATGACTGTTGGAATTTCAGCTGATGCCTCAGGAATTTCTTCTAGAGAATTATTTGAATTTTCAAAATCAGCCTGTTCTTTAGGATCCGGACCAGGCTCGGAATAAATTCCGCTACACCCGCCGGATAAAATCAATACTGTTAACATCAATAAAATAAAAGTGACACAAATTCTATTTTGCATTAATGCACATCTGTCTAACTGTTATTATAAAATGCTTTTTATCGCTTACACATGTCCAAAAAGACCAATTGCTTATTTAAAAAATTAGTGATAAATAGCTTTTTTTGAGATTACCTTATGATTATCCAGGAAGGAAAATAGTCGTAATATTTACTTCCTTTGCGCCTCTGCAATTGCCTTTTCAATATCAGCTGCACGAAAAGGCTTTTTCAGGGCTGCTGAAAAGCCGAATAATGAAGGTTTCTCCATTGCACCTTCAACAGAGTCACCACTGGAAATAATAACTTTAATAAAAGGATTTATCTCTTTTAACGGACCGATCAGCTCTCTGGCCCCTATATCCCCGGGGATGGATACATCCAGAATCGCCAAAGTATAAGGACAACCGGACTCTGATTCACTTCGGATACTCTCAAGGGCTTCCGAACCGCTGCAGAAACATGCTACTTCATTACCTTTTTTTTTCAGGAACAATGACATTATCTCAAGTATTGGCTTTTCATCATCCAATATGAGAATCTTTTCTTTCATTAATCCTACCCCTGTCAAAACTTCAAAATACAATATTAATTATTACCAATAGTGTATCCTGTATAGGATAAGAATATTTCTTTTTAAAAAAAGGATGAATTCAGTCTCTTTTTGCAATTAAGGCAAAACCAACAAGACCGGAGACACATGCTCCAATAATTGTGAATGCTGAAACAGGACTTTTCTGTGTGGGTGTCGGTTCTGATGAAGGAACCAGAGAGGCATGAAGCTTTACACTCTCTCCTGCTGCAGGATAATCTGAAATCTGGGCTGTGAACGAAGTATATCCGGTCTTGCTTACTGTATAGGTCGTATAAGGAGTTCCGGTAACATAAACCTGAACATTCAGCTCACCGTTTGCGATCTGGCCCTTATAATCGGAGTTGAAGTAAACATCCGCACCGTCAACATTGCAGTATACATCATAATAGCCAACGTCCCCGCCGATTGGTGCTGCAGTAGGCTCAGGTGTCGGAAGAAGATTAAGGGTTGCATAAACATCCATAGTCTCTCCCATCGCAGGATTCGTGTTAAGATCCTCCCACCATGTTGTATATCCGGCTTTCTCTACACTTATCGTCTTATAAGGAGTTCCTGTCGAATATACCGCCTGGGTATAGATTCCCTGGACAATCTCTCCCTTATATTCACCATCGAAATATACAGACGCACCATCTACATTGCAGTGGACGTTGATCCATCCCTGGTCCCCGCCAACAGTTGCCGCCGCTGCTGAAGATGGCAGCATTGCAGCAATAATTGAAACTGCTGCGATTAAAACGAACATCTTTTTCATGAAACACACTTCCTTAAATTATAATTACAGATTACCATTAAATAATAAAAGATTATCCTATTTATTCCAAAAAAAGGACCTAATTACATCACAATCTTTTTTTAGATACTTAAGACAGCAAATACCCCGCACTGCATGACCACTAACAGTGCCTGAAATTCGAATGATTAAGTAAACAGAATTGAATAAAAAAAGAGTTTAGCCGAAGAGTGCTCCGAGACCGGCCATTCCGCCTTCCTCGTCAGCTGCCTCTTCTTCCTCTGCTGCTTC
>CAZPHR010000051.1:4208-6910 GCA_964586475.1 uncultured Methanomicrobiaceae archaeon | reverse complement strand
AAACGATCTCCTGGTCGAGGCTTCACGGGCAGCATTCATTTCTGCCACTGAAGCTGGGAGGCCCGGAGTAAGGACCGGTGAGATCGGTACCCTGATCCAGGCCGAGATTGAAAGCCGGGGCTATCGTCCTGTAGCGAACCTTACCGGCCACGGGCTTGGCAGGTACCTGCTGCACGGGATACCAACAATTCCCAATGTTGGTATGCAGGGCGGAACAGAACTTGAAGAGGGAATGGTCTTTGCAATAGAACCCTTTGCATCCACTGGGACGGGCATGGTATCGGATTCCTCCCGGACTGAGATATACAGCCAGATCTCAGGCCGCCAGATAAGGCTGCCCTCTGCAAGAAAACTGATGAAGAAGGTGGAGGAGAGAAACAATCTCCCGTTTTCCAGGCACTGGTATTATGCGGAGAAATGCGATCTGGCACTTTCACAGCTCATAAAACAGAATATTCTCAGGGGTTATCCTGTATTGCATGATGTTCCCGGATCGCTTGTATCGCAGGCCGAGCATACTATGATTGTAACCTGTGACGGGTGTATAGTAACGACTGATTAATATTATATTAAAGCGAATAATAACAAATTAAATTCTGTTCTTTTTTAAAGTAATGCTACTTGGGATAATATTATCCGGTTTGAGCAGTAAAATATGATGTTGTACATATGAATGCCGACGACAAAGAACTGGCAGTCGATGTTCTTGAGTTTCTCATTACAGCCGATATCATAAACAGAAATGAAGAACTCACGAAACTTGATCTGCCTAAAAAATACTGGAAATTTTTCGGCACAGGCAGCTACAATACCGATATTGAGAGGCCGATTGCAATAGGGGAATCTGTTATAATCCGGCTCTGCAGGGCGGACAATGTTATTGATGTCGTGAAGCAGAACCCCTTTGTAAAATTTGATGAATTCGGGAAGAGATTCAGTATAACAACTCTCGATGCTGCTGCAGGATGGTTCATCCGGCAGGCCGGAAAGGAGAGGGTAATGCAGAACCCGGTACTTGCTTTTTATTATGAAAAATGCGGTGAAGACGGGATTTCCCATAAAGAATCTCTTGAGAATGTCCCGGGCTTTACCGATTCAAAGGAGTATCTTGAAGCCAGGGTAAACCATATCATCGGTGATGATGAGGACTTAAAGGCCGCACGGGGACTTATTATCATCAGTTCTCCTGAAGAGATTGAATACTCTCTTGATGACCTCGTCTGCACGCCCAAGCAGCAGGAAGGCATAAGGAAGATCAAGATTGCCCTAAAAAACAGGGACTTCCTGAATGAAAGAAGGATCTTTGAATTCGGAAAGCTCCTTTTCGTAGGGCCGCCGGGTACTGGGAAGACTTCACTTGCACTTGCAATGTCCAAGGAGCTTAAAATGCCGATGCTCGAGGTAAGGCTTGCCATGGTAACATCCCAGTACCTTGGTGAGACCTCAAAGAACATCGACAGGATATTTGAGCTTGCAAGGAGTCTTTCGCCGTGCATCCTCTTCATAGATGAGTTTGATTTTGTCGCCAAGAGCCGGGTGACTGAAGACAACGGTGCGATGAAGCGTGCTGTCAATATGCTCCTGAAAAATATCGATACAGTAAGCTTTGTCAGAAATGGTGTCGTGCTGATCGGTGCGACAAACCACCCCGGGATTCTTGATGAGGCTGCATGGAGACGTTTTGACGATGTCGTTGAATTCCCGCTTCCCGGTTACGAGATGAGAGTCGAGATCCTGAAGAAGATTACCCGGACTCTTGACTGCACATGTGATTTCGAAGGACTTGCATACGAAACAGAGGGCTTCTCCGGGGCGGATCTCAGGATAATGATCAAGGAATCTCTGATCTCAGCTCTTATGAGGGACAGTTTTGAGCTGTCTGAGTGCGATATAGAACAGGGTATGGGCAACGTCCGCGAAAGAGATACGATTCGCCAGAGCGCTTCTATATGAAGATAACGATTCTTGGAACCGGAGACACTGTGGGAACCCCGCGTGTGGGGTGTGACTGTGAGGTATGCTCAGGGGCGGTTGAAGATGGAGTCTCCCGTCTTAGAACCTCCTTTCTGGTTGAAAACGATGGTGGTTATGTACTCATTGACACCTCTCCTGATCTCAAGGAACAGCTCATCCGGGCCGGTGCACCAACCATAGGTGCGGTATTATGGACACATGCCCATTATGATCATATTGCAGGATTCAATGAATTCTACAGGGTTCAGGATTTTCCTCCTGCATATGCCCCTGAAAAGATAATGAATGATGTCTCCGGTTTCTTTCATTTTATTAGATTTGGGAAAAAAATTGTCGAACCGAATAAGCCGTTCACTCTCTTTGGAATGGAATTTACCTTTGTAACAGTAAATCATCCTCCAATAGATACATGCGGAATTGTAATCCGTTACGGGGGTAAGAAGATTGGGTATACGGCTGATACAAATCCTCATCTGCCGCAAAGGACCATGGACGAACTAAAGGACTGCGATATTTTGTTCCTTAATGCCCTGATGCCCGAATCTGTCCATATCGGGAAGCATATGAACGTCCGTGAAGCAGCAGACCTCGCAAAAAAACTCTCTCCGCGGGAGTATTATTTTGTTCACATGAGTCACAGGATTCCACTTGCATATCCTCATGCCGCATTGGATTTTCAGACATTTGAATTCTGATACTGTCTGCAGAATGATCTGACCAATACTTAT
>CAZPHR010000051.1:0-4180 GCA_964586475.1 uncultured Methanomicrobiaceae archaeon | reverse complement strand
CTCGTATAAAATCCAAAGATATGGGTACCTATGGAGATAAAAGTAATAGAACTCAGGGACGATCTGGCACGTATAGCCTTTATCGGGGAAGGGCATACCTTCATGAACGCACTTGTGGATGAAATCCTGAGAGATCCTGAAGTCGATGTAGCAAATTATAGTAGTGAATTCCATTTTACCGATCCCGTTCTCCTCGTAACTACAAAAGGCGGTAAAAAACCTGTGGATGCAATCCGTGAAGCTGCGGTTACCATTTCAGGCAATTGCACCGGGCTGATAGAGACTATTGAAAAATCCTGAAAAATATAAAAAAATTTAAAATAATTTTTTTCTCAGGCCTTCTCTGTGAAGGCGATCGAACCTGCAACTCTTGTTATTTTAACCCTGATTTTCTGGCCGGGTTTTGTATTTGCGACATATAGAGTATATTTCCCTACCTTTGCAACTCCGTCACCCCTCTTTGAGAGGAACTGGATCTCAACATCAAGCTCCTTGCCTTCTTCAACGAGATTTGCGGTTGCATCTCCTCTTGATCTCCTCTTCCTGATCGGCCTGTGCCCTCCGCATGCGTCACACCTGAGCATCGGTATCCTTCCGTCCTTAACGAGCCTTGTGTCAGGCTTTCCGCATTCAGAACAAATAACGTAACCTTCAGTATATTTGTCTACAAGGCCGCCAATCAGTTCTTTGTCGAATTTTCCATTGAATATCGCGCGGTTTCCGTCGATCTTTCCTGCAGTTCCAAGCTCTCCCAGCATATATTTCATCACATGATCCGGATCCCTGCGCAGGGTCGATGTGATCTCAGAGAAATTCTCAAGAACAGTGGTCTTTCCCTCAATATACACCCTGGCTTCAGGTACCTGAAAACGCCCCTCATCCCCGGAAGTTTCCGTGATATTTGTATATGCCTTTTTTAAAAGGGCTTCATAAGGGTCTGTCATGCCTAATATATTGAGGCTTTATATTGATATAACTCACTTTCATAACCTGTTACTACAAGTTGGAAAGAAAACGTCTATTATTTAAGTAATTGGGAGATATTACTTCCATATATTGCTGTTGGAGGAATTATTTTTGAAACTGATCAAACCTTTTTCAGATTTAATCGAAAAGGATCCCGACCAGAACGATATGTCATATCTGATGATGATCGGGCTTGTGATCTTCATGGTGGTGCTTTCTGAGACTGCACTTGTCTTCTCCACAGGGGGGGCATTTCTTCTCGTATCAAATCTCTTTTATTTTCCCCTGATCTTTCTCAACCTGAAATTTTTTACAAGGGGGCTTTCAATCAGCACTGCAATTGGGATAATTTATTTTGCAATCGCTGTTTTACTTGTAAATTTTGACATTGAAGGCCTGCTCATCGGATTTTCGATGATGCTGACGTATATTGCAGTCGGGATCAGCATATCAATGATCTCCAAAACCAGTAATGAGAGCAAAAAGACTCTTATCAGGAGTATCAGCAATTACGAAAATCTTTTTGAGGAGATCCAGGATGCGATAATAGTCTATGATTCCGAAGGGTTGATTCTTGGAGTCAACAATGCCGCATCCATACTTCTCGGGCTTGAAAAGAAGTATGTTACATTTTTAAAAATAGACGATTTGAAGAATTTCATCGATGAGGATGCCTTAAAGAAGGCTTTTTATGATGTCAGTCTCTCCGGGAGCGGATTTACCGACACTGAACTCAGGCAGTCTGACGGAAATATCGTCTATATTGAGATCCACTCCAGTATAATCGATTCATCCAAATGTGTGATGAGGGCTTATATCCGGGATGTAACTGACAGGGTGATTGCAGAAAAAAAGATTATTGCATGCGAAACCCGTTATCGTCACCTCACCAACCAGCTTCCCGAGATGATCTTTGAACTCGATACCGACGGCAATTTCTGTTTTGCCACGAGGTATTCGATCAATATTGCAGGAAGAACTCCTGAAGAACTATCGGGGGGACTTAAATTATGGGACGTTCTAGTTGAGGAAGACAGGGATCGTGCCCGGAAAAACCTTGAATGGTTCTATAAGGGAATGTTTCTCGGGGCTGTAGAATACAGGGTGAAAAAACCAGATGGCAGCATAATCCCTGTTCTTGTTCATTTTAGCTATGATTTTAATGATGACAGTTCGGTCCGGGGCATCAAAGGAATTGCAATGGATATCAGCCAGAGAAAAAGGATGGAGATGGCCCTCCGCAGGAATGAGAAAAAATTCAGGAGTCTTTTTGAAAATTCAAATGATGCTGTCATTATTTTCAACAGAGACGGTATGATTATGGATATCAATACCAGGCTATGCAATATGCTTGGGATAAAGAGGGATGAGGCTGTCTCCCAGAACCTGAAGTGCCGTTTTCCCGAATCGGAATGGGAGAAAGTTTCGGGGATGTATGAAGCCTCCTCTTCAGGGGGGATCTTCTTTGAGTCCCGGATGCAGCACAGGGAAGGGGATTATATCGATGTCGAGATCAGTTCGGGAATAATCGATCCTGAGGAAGGACTTTACCAGGCAATACTCAGGGATATATCAGAGAGAAAAAGGGCTGAAGCCGAGCTTGCAGTCAGCAGAGAGAGACTCAACCTTGCGATCGAGGGTGCGGGCGTGTGCGTCTGGGACTGGGATATTGAAAGGGATGAGATGTACTTTGAGGGAAATTATGATGAGATGTTTGGTCAGGTGAAAGAACATACTGATCGTTCAGGGTCGATGTGGAGGGAGATCCTCCAGCAGGAATTCTATAAAATAATTATGGATTATTATGCAGATAATGGCAATTCATCTTCTACAATATCAGATCTAAAGTCTAAACAGTTTGAATCGGAGTATAAATTCAAGACGGAAACCGGTTTGAACAGGTGGATCACTGTTCTTGGAAAGGTTGTGGACTGTGGCAGTGACGGAAACCCTGTAAGGATTGCAGGTATAATGCAGGACGTTTCGGACAAGAGAATGTACCAGGATGCACTATATGAGGCAAACAAAAAGCTCAACCTTCTCTCAAGCATAACCCGGCATGATATATTAAACCAGATTGCAGGTGTCAGGGGTTTCACGGATATTTTATCCAAAAGACTTCCTGAAGAGAATTCGGAGCTTCAGCACTATCTTGACAGGATAAAGAAAGCAACATCCAATATCCAGGAGCAGATTACTTTTACGAGGGATTACCAGAGTATCGGGGTTGAAACCCCTTCCTGGCAGAATCTTGAAAAGATTATTGAGTCCTCACGCTCAAAGGCGCAGCTCAGGAATATCGCTTTCTTCAACGATTGCAGGGGTCTGGAAATATATGCTGACCCTATGATTGAGAAGATATTTTTCAATCTTCTTGATAATACCATCCGTCATGGCGGGGATGTTACAGAAATTGAAGTTAAATGCCAGAAGACCAGCGACTGCCTGACTATCATCTTCAGTGACAACGGGAAGGGTGTCTCATATGATCTAAAGGAGAAGATATTTGATCATGGCTATGGGAGCAATACCGGACTCGGCCTTTTCCTTGTCAGGGAGATCCTGGGAATAACGGGTATGGGTATATCCGAGGTGGGAGAACCTGGCAAAGGAGCTGTTTTTGAGATTCAGATTCCTGCGGATCATGTCCGTGAAGTCAGATGATGGGTGCTGCCTGCACGAAAAAACAGTCCGCAGCTAATTGGAAATAATTTTTACCTCTCGGGTAGACTGCCTTATTGTCAGAATCATTTGTTTTGAAGGTGTATTATGCAGGATAAAAAAATAGTAAGTATTCATCAGCCAAATTATATTCCCTGGCTTGGATATTTTTTTAAAATATCACAATCTGATATTTTTGTATTCCACGACGATGCAATGTTTTCTGAATCTGGAATGCATAACGTGGCGTCTGAAGGATCTCGGTTACACCAGATGCTCTTTTACCTCTTCAGGAGAGGATGCGATAATCAAAGCAAGGGATGAATCCCCGGATCTTATACTGATGGACATCACTCTTGAAGGAGATCTTGACGGCATAGATTCAATCAATGAGATTAAGAAGTTTATGCCCGGTGTACCGTTTGTCTTCCTGAGTTCACATATGGAGGACGATATCATAGAGCGTGCCCTTGCAACAAGGCCTTCAGGTTACATAGCAAAACCATTTGAGGATTTTGAACTGAGAATGGGAATTGAAATCGCTCTTATGAAA
>CAZPHR010000050.1:0-6915 GCA_964586475.1 uncultured Methanomicrobiaceae archaeon | reverse complement strand
CTATGTCGGTTCAGAACACGATTTAAAGGAGGCATGCGACGACAGCGGGAGGTGCAGTATAATTTCAAAGACTGTGCCGGATACAAATGCTTTTCTTAAGATCACGGTGTATGACAGGAATACGAACGAGATTATAGAGGACGTTGATATCTCTCCATTTTATAAGACCTGCCAGGAAGGCAGGATAGAATTGTTATCTGCAGGAGAGATTCATGTTGAAATCTTTGGAAACATGGTTATGGCGACAGTAGATATGAAAATGGCCGCTGATTAAGACGCCAGGTTGAGGCTCTGGTCACATAAATTTTTTACAGGTTAGAAAAAGAGGGCTTCTCTCCTTCCCTCCTTTCAACCCTCTTTCCGACGAGGATAAGCTGCTGTCGGGATGGACAGGCATCTCTCCGGCTCCTGTTTTTCTCCCGGTCGAGGCTACCCGGATGGGTAGCGTCCAGACCGGCTATCTCCATTGTGCGAAATTTTGCATGGCAAAATAAGCTGAGGCTGCCCCGACAGGCACTTATGCCCTCCTAAAAATCCTCAATAAAAATAATCTCACCACCAGCCGCCTGAATCAATCTTCTCAATCAGTTCAGGCCCTTCGGCTTCAGGAGAGTTGACCTTCGGGTCGACTGCGTAGACTTCAGTCTCCCCGGCCGGGCAGGGTTTCAGCATTCTGAGATAGTCGCCCTGCGAAAGTCCGGGCATAATCCATCTTCTGCAGTCCTCTTCTGACAGGACCACTGGCATCCTGTCGTGGATTGTTTTTACTTCGGCATTCGCATCTGTCGTTATGATACAGCAGGAAATCCTCCCGTCGCCTTCCGGGGCTGTCCAGGCGTCGTATATGCCCGCAAACGCGATCAGGGGGCGATCGAAGTGTACGTAAAATGGAACTTTCCGGGTGCCTTCGTGTTTCCATTCGTAGAATCCGTTTGCTGGAATCAGGCACCTGTGCTCTCTGAAATTATCCTTAAAGGCCGGTTTTTCGGTGAGGGGATCCGAGCGGGCGTTGATGAGCCATACACCCGATTCGTCATTCTTCTTCCATGACGGAACGAGGCCCCATTTTGCAAAGAGAACCGCCGGGTTTTTATCTTCGCCGCGGCCGATGACCGGGATGCTTCTCCCCGGCGAGATATTGTACGAGAACGGGAGGGATGGGAGCGGGTTGAATACCCCGAAAGTATCCCCGAAGCCTTCTGCATTGAAAAATGAGAACCTCCCGCACATACCGTTATCTCTCACCCTGCCGGGAAATATCTTTCTTCTTTATCGACGAGAAAACGAATTCGATCTCCCCGTAAGCCTTGTCGATGAGTCCCCTGTAATACTTCATGTCGGCTGTCTTCAGGTTCCATTCCGGATCTGCGGCCTGCCTTCGTGCATCCCTGATCACGTAGGGTATATCCATCCCGGCAGATATGTGCACCCCGTCTTCATGACAGGCTTCAAGGAGTGTTCCGGCAATGCAGCGCGTCGTGTATTTTTCACGTCCTATTCTCCGCCTTAAAAGGAAGTCTTCAACAGGGGCGGAGGGGGCTACTTCGTAGTACCTGTTGTAGATCTCCCTGATCATGCCCTCGAGATCCAGGAGTCCTGCAGGAGTTTTCCTGCTGCATAATATTGATATCATCTCCTCCTGCATCCGGCGGACATAGGGTGGCATGTCCTTCCTCCTCGCGGCCGACCCCCGGATCTTTGGCTGACCGTCGGTGAGCCTCCCGAAGTATCCCGTATATGATCCAGAGCCGTCCTTCTGGGGTAGGAAGCAGATCCAGTCGTAAGATTCATACTCGGTCGGGATGGAATATCTCTCTTCGACCTGTCGTTTGAACCTCCCGATATCGCCCCCCTGTACCCAGACGCAGTCGACTATGCCATGGAGGACAGGCATACTCATCGACTCGGCGATATCTGCAACCCCTGTAAGGATTTCGGTGGCAATTGTCGTAATCTTTTCATGGAGCTCGATCCTCCCGAATTTGGCGTTCCTGTAACCCGTATAGCCGAAGCAGGTGACAAGCATCCATTTCAGCAGTGCATCCATGCCGGCATATTCAGGGCTGGTCTTTTTGAGGGATTTCGTCTTCAGGCGAAATTTTAGTAGCGGGCCGATCACGGAAGGAAGGAATCCTTCGATACCTGGATTTTCCATTGTCTCAGGGGATAGGTTGTAGTTCACGATTATCGACGGGTAGAATGAGGTAAAGTCCAGCTGGTGGACATTCCCGTATACCGAAGGTTCCGGCTGGAATATGAGTCCGCCCCTGTAGTCGATGCGAATCTCGTCCGAGGGCCGGAGCATCTCTGCGTCACGCTTCCTGTAGGGAATGGCTATCCCCCTCCTGAGTGCCTCAAACTCCTCGTACTTCGATACGATTGTCCCGGGCGTGAAGCGGCTGGCAAGATTGGGAGAGACACCTGAAAGTCCTGATGCAAGGAAAACTCCCCGGAGTCCGCCTTCGTGGTACACGAAGCTCTGTGCATTGTCGATTATGATCCTTCCTTCCGGGATCATCGCAGGAGGCTTGTACTCTGTTCTGCCGTATGAGAAGTACGACCTGCTTTTAAGTTCCCTGAAAGTTCCGGTCCTGCTCAGGCTGTTGAAGATCTGTAACTCGTCAGCAATTTTACAGATCCTGTGCATCCAGCCGTCCGCATTTTCAAACAAAATCACATCCGGGTCGGTGTCTGAAACGAGACCTATCAGCCATTCTGAAAGGTCTGTGTTGCTCCCACAGCTCTTCCATGTTCTTTCGCCAAAGCCCGCGGAGAGGGAACGCATCTCTTTTTCCCTGTGCGGTGCCGCACCTGCCCGGATCTCCATTACCGAAAGCGGCATCCCGGTTCCGGAAGAAAATACGTCATCTCCGGTGTTAAGGCAGAGTTTCAGCCCGTTTTCTGCGAGAAATCTTTGTTCCTGCCGAATGTCCACGTTGTAGAGGTCTGCCGTGTACCGGGTCTGTTTTTCAATCATATCGGCGATATTGCGGCCGCCGAAGACTTTCCATCCGGTTTTTTCGCCGTAGATCGTCCTGAATATGCATTCTTCTGAAATTCCTCTGTCTTCCAGTTCTCCTGTCATATTGCAATGAAGGTGCGGGTCGGGGAGGTGGAGATAAAATATGGGTGGGAATTTTTTAATGTAGCACCTGACGCCCCGGCGATCCCTGACCCAGAGTGAGGCCGAATCCCTGCGGTAATAAGCATCGAATATCCAGCCCCCTCTTATATCTTCAGTCGTCTGCCCAGCTCCCGAGAGTCATCTGCCCGCTGGAAACATGAGTTCTGGTCTTCTTCCCGGGCCCGGCGGGCTGAGGAGCCTCCCCTATCACAACCACCCTGTCGGCATATCTTTCCATCATCGAGAGATTGGAGTCAAACCGCCTGTGGAAGAGGACTACGGCTGCCTCCTCAGCTGTCTCCCTGCATTTCATTCCGACTGCATCCGCAAGTTCCGGTTCACCTTCGTAGATGGAGGGGTCATGTTCAAAGAGAATTAGTGAATGGCCGGACTCCTCAAGGATGTCAAAGACCTGATAAGGGTTGATCGCCCGCCGTACATGAAAGATTCTGCTTCTCCTGTCTATTTTCGGGAGTAACGCCGGGTAGTTTCCGCAGAGGTAGAGGCAGAGGCTCCTGTCATGCGGGGAGAGGGCTGATGCTATTGTGGGGAGAAGGATCTCATGTGGGGCGGCAACGATGCTGAATGTCCCCTGTGAGAAGGAGGGGATCTTTTCCGGGTCTTTGCTCATTGGAGGATCGTTTCTGGATTTTTATTTGTATAAGCGGCGGTCGTGTGCAGTGTGAAAGTATGGGTGCTGCCCCTGAATTCATGAAAGGTTTAAATTGATAAAATGAGACTTTAAAGGATATATATGAAAAAAGAAGCTGCTTCCGGGGAATTTTACGAAGTACAGTATATGGCAAAAGAACAGCCGATTATGGCCATAATCGTATGGGGAATTACAATATTTTCATGGGCTGTGTTTGCAGTTCAGGTTATTCTGGGTTCTCCTGTCGGAAATAATCGGGCACCTGCTTATGCAGTCTGGTTGCTCATGCTCTCGTTTGGAATCATTTTTCCGTTGGTTATGTTCAGTCTTCGTCTTGAAACCAGGGTTCTAAAAAATGAACTGCACTACAGATATTATCCATTTCACATAAAATGGAGAATTATATGTCTTGATGAGATAAAGATGGCCGAATTTACGGAGTACAGCGGGCTCAGGGAGTTCGGCGGCTGGGGAATCCGCCGGAACAGGCGGGGCAGAGCCTATACGGTGGCAGGGAAATACGGGGTATGGATAACTCTTAAAGATAAAAGAGAGGTCCTTTTTGGTTCAAAGAAAGCCGGAGAGCTTGAAAAGGCCTTAATCTCTGGAAAGTGAAAGTGTTTTTATGGATGGGGTGGTGCACCAAAAGTTCTGATTCTGCTCTGGATGGTGCACAACAAAGAGACATTTCATATCGTGCGGTGCAATCTACAACATCCTTAAATAATATATGAAGCTAATATAATTAGCATGTCATGTTTTTGACACGACTTTAAGAGACGGGGAACAAACGCCTGGCGTTTCGTTCACTCTCGATCAGAAGATTGATATTGCGAGGGCAGTCTCCGAAATGGGTGTTTCTGTGATCGAGGCAGGGTTTCCGGCATCTTCGGATTCCGAGTTTGAGACGGTAAAGACGATAAGCTCACTCGGTCTGGAGGCGGATATCTGCGGACTGGCAAGATCAACCGTATCCGATGTCGACAGGTGTATCGAATGCGATGTAGATGTGGTGCATGTCTTTATTCCAACGTCGGACGTCCAGAGAGAGCATACCATCAAAAAGACCCGTGAAGAGGTTCTCGAGATTACTTCGAGGATTGTCGGGTATGCCCGGGAGAACGCGGACAAGGTCCTGTTTTCGGCGATGGATGCCACACGAACGGATTTACCGTACCTGACAGAGGTATTCAGGGCGGCGGTTGATGCAGGTGCCACGACGATAAACGTGCCTGACACCGTTGGAGTCGCAACCCCTTCATCGATGAGTGCCCTTATCTCGGCCATAAGCGCTGAAGTTAAATGCCCGATCGACGTGCACTGCCACAATGACTTTTCAATGGCTGTCGCAAACTCGGTATCGGCTGTTGAGGCGGGGGCATCACAGGTGCAGGTAACCGTCAACGGTATCGGCGAGAGGGCCGGGAACGCGGACTTTGCATCGACCATAATGGCACTTGAATCAATATTAGGTCTTAATACCGGTGTAAAAACCGAAAAACTCGTGAAAATCTCGCGTATGGTCTCGAGGTACTCCGGGATATCGGTACTGCCGGTTCATCCGGTTGTCGGTGACAATGCCTTTGCTCATGAGAGCGGAATCCATTCTCATGGTGTGATTGCGAATTCCAGCACCTTCGAGCCGGGTATCATGACTCCTGAGATGGTCGGCCACAGGAGGAGGCTGAAGCTCGGCAAGCATGTCGGCAAGCATGCCGTCCGCCAGATGCTCGAACAGGTGGGAATGTCCCCTTCGGAGGATGAACTGGATGTTATCGTTGTGAAGATAAAGGATATAGCATCCCGCGGCAAAAAGATCGAGGAGAACGATCTCTATGATATTGCCGATACTGTCTGCGGTACCGGTATAATGGTAAAGGAGGTCGTGCTGGATGGCTTTGCGGTTATGACCGGAAGTCATGTCCTGCCCTCTGCGACGGTTAAGGCGATAGTCGCCGGCGAAGAGAAGGTTTCGTGCATGACCGGCAATGGCTCGGTCGATGCGGCGATGAAGGCTTTAATGGCCCTGGTTCCGATGGAAGTCGTGCTCAAGGACTTCAATATAGCCGCAATATCCGGCGGAAGCGATGCATTAGGCCATGTGTCGATCGCGGTTGAGGACGAGAACGGGCGTGTGTTTGATGCAGGAGCGTCGAATGCTGATATTGTACTGGCTTCGGTCGAAGCCATGGTCAACGCCCTGAATATGGTGTACAGATATGACAAAAACGATAACTGAAAAGATATTTTCCCGTAAATGCGGGTGTGATGTATCGGCTGGGGATATGATGGTTGTGCCGGTGGACGCGGCAATGGTCCATGATATTACGGGCCCGCTTGCCGTTGAAATGTTCTACAGGATGAAGGGCGAAAAGGTCTTTGATCCTGAGAAGATCATCATGCTCTTTGATCACCAGGTCCCGGCCGACTCGATCACCGCGGCCGAGAATCATATCATGATGAGGAAGTTTGCAAAGGAGCAGGGCATCCACAATTATGATATTAAGGAGGGGATCTGTCACCAGGTCGCACTTGAGACAGGGAGGATCATGCCCGGTGATATTGTGGTGGGTGTGGATTCACACACATGTACATACGGGGCAGTCGGTGCTTTTTCAACCGGCATCGGCTCGACTGATATGGGTTTTGTGCTCAGGTTCGGGTCACTGTATTTCAGGATTCCCGAGCGTATCCGCGTCGGAGCAGAAGGTAAGTTTGCTCCTCGTGTCGGCCCGAAAGACCTCATTATGAAGACCATCGGGGATGTCGGTGCGGACGGTGCGACATATCGTGCGGCCGAGTTTACGGGTGGGGCGTTTGAGGATATGGAGATTCCCGGTAGGATGACCTGCTGCAATATGGCGATAGAGATGGGCGGAAAGGCAGGCATTGTTCCGCCTGACGGGAAGACGAAGGCGTGGCTCTCGCAGTGGGGCGATGTCAGCGGCAGTTCCTTTGACCTCAGGCCCGACGAGGGGGCCGCATATGCAGGAAAGGTGGAATACGATGTTGCTGATCTCGTTCCGCAGGTGGCAGTCCCGCACAATGTCGACAATGTGGTTGATGTCGATGAGGTCGAGGGAACCCGCCTCGATCAGGTATTCATCGGCTCCTGCACCAACGGGAGGTATGAGGACTT
>CAZPHR010000049.1:0-7042 GCA_964586475.1 uncultured Methanomicrobiaceae archaeon | reverse complement strand
TCCGGACTGTATTCCGGCGAATCAGGCAAAGAAAAAACATTCTCCAGGGAATCATTCTTCGATTCGAAGGAAAAATAATCCTTGCCACGGCAATATGAACAGTTCAGGTTACACTCATCGGTTAAAATAAGATGATAATACAAATTATCCTCCGCCCGGGTTATATGACTATAATTATTCTACAATAATCTCGCCGGAATCGCCGTTTACAGTAACAATCGAACCTTCCGGGATCTCATCTATTGGTTTATCAGGCTTGTCTACCATAGGGATATCTGCAATAATTGCAACTAAAGCGATTATTGTCTCCGCCTCTGTATTTATTATGGAACTGGGGGCCTTACCGTTCTTTCTTAGAGCATATATGATATAGGATCCGACTGTTGAGCCCTTTCCATATGGAAATGCCAGAACTTTACCCTCAACTGATCTACCTTCCAGGGGATGGCCTGACTCAATTACCACTCCGGTTTCCGGATCGACTCCTGAAAGAAAGGAGATCGCCTCACTGCTGACAAGTAATTCCCCGCTCCCCGTTCCACCGGATATTCCCCGGGCCAGAATTGTAAAAGACATACCTAATAAATGTTGTAAAGAAAGATATAAAGATACATGGATGATACCCTCTTCGATAGTCACGATAATACAGATATATCAAAACCCAATTTACAGGAACTGAGCGAGCAGCTTCACGATCTGGAAGCAAAGCTTGAGATTCTCACGCGCGAGACTTCAAGGCTGGAGAAGGAAAATTCGCAACTGAAAAAGGAGAATGCACAGCTAAAGCGAACCCCGTTGTTCGTTGCAACCGTTATAGATATTCTTGATAACGGGGAGATATATCTTAGACAGCAGGGAAATAACCAGGAATATATTACAAATGCGCTGGAAGCTGTTGCAGGAGAATTAAAGCCCGGAATGAAGGTCGCAGTCAACAATGCTCTTCAGATAATAAAGACAGTAGGAAACACATTCGATTCGAGAGTCAGGGTTATGGAACTTGAAGAGTCGCCGGATGTGACCTTCAGTCAGGTAGGCGGCCTTAAGAACGAGATCGAAGAAGTCAGGGAGGCGGTGGAATACCCGCTTACAAGACCCGAGGTCTTCCAGAGAATTGGTGTCGAGCCACCGAAAGGAATTCTTTTATTCGGACCTCCCGGTACAGGGAAGACGCTCATCGCCAAGGCTGTAGCAAACCAGGCCAATGCCACATTCATAAGGATGTCGGGGAGTGAACTTGTTCACAAATTTATCGGCGAAGGTGCCCAGATGGTCAGGGATCTCTTTCTTCTCGCAAGAGAACGTGCACCGTCCATTGTATTCATAGATGAGATTGATGCAATCGGCAGCATGAGAACCCATGACGGAACTTCGGGCAGTGCAGAAGTCCAGCGGACTCTGATGCAGCTTCTTGCAGAGATGGATGGATTTGACAACCGCGGTGATGTCAGGATAATGGCAGCCACAAACCGTGTCGACATGCTCGACCCCGCACTTCTCAGGCCCGGACGTTTCGACAGGGTCCTAGAGGTATCGCCCCCCGATAAAGACGCACGGGTTGAGATCTTCAGGATCCATACCTCGAATATGAACCTGGGGGATGTAAATCTGAATGAACTCGTAAATATCACTGAAAATGCAACAGGAGCTGAGATCCAGGCAATATGCCGCGAGGCAGGTATGTTTGCGGTTCGAAGGAACGCTTCAGAGGTCCGGATGGATGATTTCAATATGGCAATATCCAAGGTTAAGAATAAATCAAAATCAGATGATATAATGTATACCTGATTATGAATCTGCTGCTGATCCAGAAGGAAGGAGTCGACCTGTACAGGACACTGCTCGAATCCGAGACCAGCAGGGAGATTCTTCGTTTTTACCAGCCAAAAAAAATAGAATACGGGGTAATCCTTCATAATTCCACACTGGGTGGCACATTATCGCTCGTCTCCGAACTGAACTGGTATATCCGGCGCTATGTTGCGGAAGTCTTCTTTGAAATTTCTCCTGAACTTTTCTGCACAAGGGATTTTGCATCCGATGTCTACCAGAGAAGCAATAAACTGAAGGAGACTTGGAATTTTTCAAAACTAATCTCAATCAAAGACGGGATTATAATGGACGAGATCTGGATGAAGCCCCACTCATCAAAAGAGGATTACCCGGATTTTCTTGATTGTTCAGATCACGTTATCGAAGTCTGGTGCGCCGAATACGAAAAAGAGGAGTGATTTTCAGGCAAACATTGCCCCGTCCGAGAGATCGGGGAGACCATGCTTAAGGTCATGCCTTATCTTGTCTATTGCCTTGACAAAATCATTCATATCAACTTTATTCTTATCTGTACGGATTGCAAACATTCCTGCTTCAGTGCATATCGCCCTTATATCAGAACCGTTTTTTCCTTCGGTCAGGGAGGCGACTTCCCTGAGGTCCACATTCTTGTGAAGGCTCATCCTTTTGGTGTGGATCTTAAATATTGCAAGCCGTCCCTCAATATCAGGTAACGGAATGTCAATCATCCTGTCAAAGCGTCCGGGCCTGAGCAGCGCAGGATCCAGTATGTCTACCCTGTTGGTCGCACCGATGATCTTGACATCCCCGCGATTGTCAAACCCGTCGAGATCGGCAAGCAGCTGCATCAGTGTCCTCTGAACCTCACGGTCCCCGGACGTAATGCTCTCTGTTCTCTGTGCCCCTATAGCATCGATCTCATCGATGAATATTATCGAGGGGGCGTTTATCTTCGCATGCTCAAATAGTTCCCTTACAAGCCGTGCGCCTTCACCGATATATTTCTGAACAAGCTCCGAACCAACGACTCTAAGGAACTTCGCATTTGTCTCATGGGCAACTGCTCTTGCAAGAAGAGTTTTCCCTGTGCCCGGCGGACCGTATAATAAAACGCCCTTGGGAGGAGATATTCCAATCTTCTCAAATACTTCCGGCTTTTTAAGAGGAAGTTCAATTGCCTCCCGTATCTCGTTTATCTGTTCATCAAGCCCTCCGATATCCACATATGCTTCAGCAGGCGGATCTTCAACCTCCATGCCGTATATCTGGGAATCAAAGGACTGGGGCAGCAGATCTACTATAGATAACGACTGCTGGTTCAGTGTACAGCGGACACCGGGTTTTAAATCCTGGGATTCGATAAACCCAGAGGCCTTGACCATAAATCTCGGTCCGGCACTTGACTGTACTATAACCCTGTTGTCCCCGGCAACGTCTGTAATTGTACCAATTATCAGCGGAGGACTCCTGAGTTTGTCTATCTCTCCTTTTAGTTTACGGATCTCACGCTCGTACCTGAGTTTCTGGTTCTCGATAAACCTCTTCTCAGACTCGAGCTGCCGGATTTCTTCCCTGAGCTCCAGGTTTCTGGTCTCCAGGCCTGATATCCTGTCGAGCAGATACTTAGTAACGTCCTGATCCTTCTCAGGATCATTCTCAATTGGTTTATCCGCCATCCGCTTCCTCAATTAGGTATTTAGGGGTTGCCCAATATATAGATGTTTGCGATTAACATGTCTGAATGTGAGGTTTGCGGAAAAATTATCCGCGGAAAGCCAATACTGGTTCAAATAGGGGGCGCAAAGATGTGGGTATGCAGCAATTGCGTCAAACTGGGAACAGAAGTTCAGCGCCCCGGAATGGATGCAATTAAAAAAGGTTCATCCGGAATATCATCAGTAAAACCAGGATTCCGGTCATTTTCCCCGCAGAAAAAGAAATCCAGGGATGTTTTCGATATGATTGACGGTGAGATCAATGAAGATTTCAGTGATATCATACGTGAAGCCAGGATGGAAAAGGGACTGAGCCAGAAAGATCTTGCTATGCAGATAAAAGAGAAGGAAGGACTGATTAAAAAGATCGAAAAAGGGATGATCCCCGAGGATTCTGTCCGTAAAAAGATCGAAGAGGCGCTGTCAATCAAACTGACAGAATCATCGAATATCGATATAAAAACCGGCCCCAGAGCAGGAATAAAACCGACCCTTGGGGACATAATGAAGATAAAAAAAGGAAAATAAACGGAGCTGATGAAGATGTCTGAGAATGAACCGGTGATAATGATAAACTTCAAGACATATAAGGAAAGTTTCGGTTACAGGGCCCACGATATTGCAGAAGCAGCCGGGACAGTTGCGGATGAAAGCGGTATTGAGATTGTAATCTGCCCCGGGTTTATGGATATACATCCCATGTCCAATCACCACCAGATCCCGGTTTTCGCGCAGCACATCGACGGGATTACACCAGGTGCACATACCGGCCATATTCTTGCAGAGGCCGTGAAGGCTGCAGGGGCTTCAGGCACCCTTATCAACCACTCGGAAAGAAGACTCACACTTGCAGACATCTCCGCAGCCGTTGATGCGGCAAAGAGAGCCGGGCTAAAAACAGTGGTCTGTACAAACGATACCCCGACAAGCGCAGCGGCGGCGGCACTTTCCCCGGACTTTGTTGCCATTGAGCCACCCGAGCTTATCGGAAGCGGAATATCAGTGACAACTGCCGATCCCGGGATAATCAAAAAATCCGTTGATGCGGTCAAATCAGTAAATAAAAATGTCAGGGTTCTTGCAGGTGCGGGTATCAACTCGGGATCCTGCGTTGAGAAGGCGATTGAACTTGGTTCAGACGGTGTTCTTCTTGCATCAGGGGTTGTTAAGGCAGAAAACCCCCTGGCTGTCCTTAGGGATCTCGTCTCAAAATTATAAACAATTCTTAAACTATCATCGACATCAGGTCATGCTTTGTTATGACACCACTGACCCTTCCCTTTTCAAGAACCAAAACCGCATGGTTATTGTGAAGCATATGCACGATTGTCTCGATATCCGTTGATGGCGGAACTGTGGGAAAACCCTCCTCCATGAAATCGGATACCAGATGATCCCTGGTCTTATTGATCCTTCCCTCCTCCATGGCATTGATTATTGCCGATTCAGATATACACCCGACGGGGACACCCTCATCTATGACGGGAATCTGCGATATTCCATGATTCTCCATAATCTCTATCGTTGAGGCAAGAGTCTTTTCAGAATTGATGCATATTACAGGCTGGTGCATGAGATCGCCTGCAGTTATAAGAGATCTCTCAGCATCCATCAGGACTTCGACTATCTTCTGCAGGGTGCTTACCCTCGGGTCAACTGTCCCGGCCTCTATGCGTGCGACCATCGACTGGCTGAGTTTGGATCTCTTTGCCACATCAGTCTGGGTCAGCGTGAGTTTTACCCTCTTATCCCTGATCTCCCCGGGTGTGGGAATATGCATGGAATATTATTACAGATCATTTTATTTAAAATTGTTAAATGAGTGGGAGTAATAAGCCCCATTTTGTTTTGACAACATTCAGCTTCGCGCCATACCCGGAACCGGCCCGGAAATGCCGTTATGTTCCTGTTTGGCTTGCTCCCCCGGGGATTCGCCGTTCCATCGCCTCCCCGGATTCAGTAGCACCTCAGGAGAACTGCTCCATCACGGGTTAAATCCGGGGCCGTGTCGTTTCTGTGCCAGTGCCGCGACTCTCGCCGCCTGCATTTGCATGCAGCTGGGTTTCCGGCCGGAGTGGGGACTTTCCTCAGCAGCAATTAGATGCCACCGTCAGCTGTCCTCTCCCTCTCACTTATAATTTTAGGGCGCATATATATTTAGATAATGGAGCTGCTGTCGGATCGTGAGGGAAGGATAGCCCTTTGCCTTGCCAGAAAAACAATAGAGAAAAAGATCGGAGACAGGGATCTCGAATGCGGGGAACTTACCCCAATATTTGAAGAAAATAGAGGAGTTTTTGTAACAATTACAAAGAGCGGCGACCTCAGGGGATGCATCGGGCTGCCGTACCCCATGTGCTCTCTGGGAGAAGGACTCATCGAAGCTGCAGTATCCGCCTCCACATCGGATCCAAGGTTTCCGCCCGTAACCCCCGGAGAACTTGATATCATACGTCTTGAGGTCACGGTCCTGTCAACACCGGAGATCCTGTCCTGCGCTCCGGAAGAGAGAGCGAAGAATATTTTAATCGGAAGAGACGGCCTGATTATAAGAGGGCATGGAAGAAGCGGCCTCCTTCTTCCACAGGTTGCAACCGAATACAATATGGAGCCTGAAGAGTTCCTCGACCATGTCTGCATGAAGGCAGGGCTCCCTCCCGGGACATGGAGATCGGGAAATGTTGAAATAATGACATTCCTGGGACAGATATTCACAGAACAAAAGGAGTGAAAATGGCCATAAATTTTGAAATTATCCACAAAGACATCATGGGCAGACTCGGGAAACTAAAGGTGGGAGATAAAACGATAAAGACACCGCTTCTGCTCCCGGTTATCAACCCGCATATACAGATTATCAAACCCGCCGAACTTGAAAAGATGGGTGTAGAAGCCCTCATCACAAACGCCTATATATTCAGCAAAAGCAATGAGTTTCGCGATAGGGCATTAAACGAGGGACTCCACTCAGTTCTTGGTTTCAATGGTGTAATAATGACAGATTCCGGAGCCTTCCAGCAGTCGGTCTACGGTGACGTGGCCTTTTCCAATTCCGAAACTGTTGCATTCCAGAGGGCAATCGGCAGCGAGATAATCGTCCCGATGGATATTGCATCACCTCCCGACAGGACACACGAAGAAGCCGAGGAAGAGCTCAACATAACAATGCAGAGAATAAGAGAGGCTCTCCAGATAATCGATGACGGTCATCTTGCCGCACCTGTCCAGGGAGGAATCCATACCGATCTCAGGAAGAAAGCCGGGCATGAAGTATCAGAGCTGGACAATGTCTTCTGCCCGATAGGAGCTGTAGTACCACTTATGGAATCATACAGGTACAGCGACCTTGTAAAGGTTGTTATGGCCGCAAAATCCACCCTCCCGCCATCGGCATGCATTCACCTTTTCGGGGCAGGGCACCCTTCGATGTTCGCACTTGCAGCAGCCATGGGATGTGATATCTTCGATTCTGCGGCATATGCACTTTATGCACGCGAAGTCAGGTTCATGACCCCCCATGGGAGCTACAAACT
>CAZPHR010000048.1:6682-7056 GCA_964586475.1 uncultured Methanomicrobiaceae archaeon | reverse complement strand
ATCGTGCTTCTCTCCGAATTCTACAATCGATTCGGCAAGCGCGTTCAGTTCGTTATCCGATGCTATCCTGACCACTATGGTGTCTGAACCTTTTGATTTAGGGGCCGTCCGGGCTGAGACTGTCATGAGTTTTGCGACAGTCAGAACACCCTCTTTTTCGATAGACATCATGCAAAAATAGTAATTTATATTTTATAAATTCATTGATGCGTTTGGGGGGGATATTTCATAAATGGTTAGATGGAGGGGGGGAGATTCCCCCTGTGCCTTTCTCACTCTTCGTGATAGGTCGCAGGAAGGGATGTACAAGCATCCCTTTCCGCTCCTGTTTTTGTACTATCAGAACTGATGAAAAAGTCTCCCGGTCGAGACTA
>CAZPHR010000048.1:0-6672 GCA_964586475.1 uncultured Methanomicrobiaceae archaeon | reverse complement strand
GGCAGTCCTATGCTTAATTCGCTACGCGAATTTGCGCAATAACGATGGCCTGGCAGGAAGATAAGAGAGTGATAAGCTGGAGTAATTGTTTGGAGCAAATGGTGGGGTAACAGGGAGATGGAATCATCTCCTTCCCTTTGTAATTACAATAAATAATTATTTGTATTCTCTCTGGGCATAGGTGTATTTGTCGGTCTCTCCACCCTTAAATACAATATAGAGCCAGACATAGAGCGACTTCAGTGTTCCGAACTGGACATATCTTCTCATTGAGAATTTCACCCATAATTTTGAGTTGAGTTTGACTTTTCCAATCTTTCTCATCCTCTGGGCGATTTCAAGGTCGTCGCCTGCATCGATGCATTTGTAGCCTTCGAGCTGCATATAGGCGCTGCGTGTGAATGCTGTGTTGCACCCGAGAGTATAGTATAAGGTATGGGTGTAATATCCGATTCTCGAGAAGATGTTGGCAAGGGCAAGATAGAACCGGAACTTGATCCCCGGTTCAAGCGGAAGAACTGTTCCGTATAACTGGACGACCCTCTCGTCCTTTTCGAAAGATTTAATGATCTTTTCCAGCCAGTCTTCAGGGATAATGCAGTCGGCGTCGGTGGTTGCGATAATGACACCTGACGATATCGCTGCACCATCGTTCCTTGCTCCGCCTATCTTTTTGCTAGTCTGGATAATCACTCTGTCTGCGAGCGGTTCTGCAAGCTCCCGGGTCTTATCTTTTGAATTCCCGTCGACCACGATAACTTCATAATTTTCTCTTGGTATTGTCTGCGTTTGAAGGGATTCCAGGCAGTTTACAATATTCTGCTCTTCGTTGAATGTCGGGATTACAACTGAGATCTTCGGCGCCATTTGTTCAAAAATGTATGTTATAAAAGGCAATATAGGTTTGTTACGGGGTCGCTTTCCTGTCTTTTGCCATCACTGAAAGAGCAAAGACGACGATGCAGCAGGCAATCCCGAAGTACATTGCAGAATCGAAACCTGACATGAATTCAGCAGGGGGCACTTTTGCTCCATTTCCGGAACCGGAGAAGAATGTAAATATTGCAGTGAATATCGCAGTTCCAAGGGCGCTGCCAAAGTAGATTGCAGTACTCATGATCCCTGAGGCTATCTCACGGTCTTCCTCTTCGGAATGTTCGATAATCCTGCTGCTGCCTGCACTCATGAACGGTCCTCCCCCTATGCCCATTATTATTAGAGAGATGAGAATATACGGGAGAGATGTCTCCACTCCGAAGAATGATATCATCAGAATAGACAACAGAAAAAAGGCAGCAGATGCGGAACAGATCTTCATGGCGCCGTATTTGTCGGCGAAATATCCGCCTGAAGGGCTTGTGATGGTAATTGCAACAGAAGGGACGAGCAGAAGGAGGCCTGCACCGGCTGCAGAGAGTTTCAGTACTCCCTCAAAGTAGAATGGGAGAAGAAGGAGTAGTCCTCCGTATGCGACCATAAATAATGTATAAGCCCCTGCCGAGTACGAAAAATTCCTGTTTTTGAACATGTGCATCCGGACAAGAGGGTCTTTTGCCCTTTTTTCGATCAATGTGAATATTGTGAAGAGTATCACAGATGCGATCAGGGGTGCCCCGATATAGATGACATCGATTTCTTTCTCGCCTGCAAAACTTAAAGGTAAGACCAGACAGGTCATTGCCGCAAAGAAAACAAGTGCTCCTGCATAATCAAAATCGCTTCTATTATGTGCATGTGGAATATCCCCGGGAAGAATCTTTACAGCGCCGGCAATTGCAATAATTCCTATCGGGAGGTTTATCAGGAATATCCAGTGCCAGCTGAAAAATTCTGTTAAAAATCCGCCGAGTACCGGTCCTATGGCAAAGGCGAGTGCGGATGCCGCTGCAATTATCCCAAGCGATTTTGCTCTCTCCGATTCGGGCATATGGACGGCAACTGTCGCAACCGCTGAAGGGGCGATCATCGCCGCACCGATTCCCTGGATAAAGCGGAATACGATAAGGGAGTTGATATCCCAGGAGACGACACAAAGAAGGGATGCAATCGTAAAGACGGCAATTCCTGTGATATATACCTTCTTTGTTCCGGCGATCGACAGAACCTTACCGAATATTATCATCAGTCCGCTGAGTGCAACGAGATAGATTGTAATAACAAGGGATGCAATCCCCATATCTGCCTGAAATTCCCCGGCGATATATGGAAGTGCAACATTTACAATCGCACCGTCAAGGCCGTCCATGAACGCACCGAGACCGACGACAGCAAGAATAAGAATGTGGGGAAGATATTTTTTCTCCTGAAAACTCATCAGGAATTATTCGGGATTATTTCTTTTAAATGGTTTTGAATATTTATTATCTACACCGTTTTTCGATATAATCAAAGACGTGCCTGATGCAGCCGTCCATATTGATATATTCGAACTCGGAAAAGCGGCCGACAAGGTCGATACCAGATTTCGAGAAGTAATCGGTGACAATTTTTATGTTTTTGAGGTAATCTATATCGTAAACAACGTAGGCGTATTCGAAACGTTCAACCGTGGTGTATACCACTTTCTGCTTTGAAGGGATGATTCCCATCTCACAGAGTCCGTCAATACAGTGTTCCGCGATCTCGTCGTCGGTCATCTTCGAGACCTCGTCGCCATCGTTGAATGTGATCTCGGCAAGGACCGATGAACAGCCCTCAGGTGCAACCTCTGTCGAGTAGTTCGACGGGAAGGAGATCCTGTTGAATCTCCCTGCCTCTTTCTGGGGAATATAGAGCCACGAGATGTCACTCATCTCATCCTCTACACCAATGCCAACGCATGCAATGGAGTTGAATTTAAGAGCATTAACTGCATTCCTGACATTTTCCGGAATATCGTCGAGGCAGCGGATAAGTGCCTGAACGGGTATTGTGGATATGCAGGATTCACAGGCGACATCTTCCGCCCCGTTGCTGATTATGAACCCATTGGGTGTCTTTTTTACGGATTTTATCTCAAAGCCTGTCCTGATATCCTCTTTTACCGGATCTGCAATCTCACGGACAAGCGCCTCAATCCCGCCCGTAACCGGGTACGAAAAGGTCGACTGGTGAGTATAGCCTTCGGTCTCGATTCCAATGGCGGATTTGATAATGTCTTCAACCGGAGGCCGCGGGATTCGCCCTTCCATCCAGTGCATGGACATCTCTTCTGTCGGATAGTTCCAGATCTTCTCATTGTAGGGCACCATGTAGGACTCGGCGATCCCTTTTCCAAAGGTATAGTATATCCAGTCCCTGAAGTTTTCCGGTTCATCCACTTCGCCCTTTTCGATTGCTATGAGGTTTTTCACAAACTCATTTATGCAAAAAAAGCAGTCCTCAGGCGGCAGCTGGTAGAGGCCGTTTTCAAACGGGTATTTGACATATCTTCCCTTGAAGAAGATCTTCGTGTTGCGGTTTCGCTCGTCCTTGTTCTCTCTCAGGACATCTCTCATGAAATTTAGGACTTCGGTATCCCGGCTGAAGATAATATGCGATCCGCCGATATCGAATGTAAATCCGTTTTCGGTCTTCGACCTGCACAGCCCTCCGATCCGGCTTTCTCTCTCAAGAACTATTATGTCCTCGCCTTTCTCCTTTAGCAGGCGGGCGAAGGTAACTCCTGTCAGCCCTCCGCCCAGTATTGCGACTGTCACAACTATAATTTTGGCCTGTTTTACTAATAATGTTGGCAGACATTTGCAGGAGAATGCAGAATTGAGGATATGTATTTTTTTGTAGTCATAGAGCCTAATTAATGGCAGACAATCCTGAGGTTAATTCATGGACATGAAAATAGAATCTGTAAAAGGCAGGGAGATTATCGATTCACGCGGGAATCCCACGGTAGAGGCAGAGGTCTTTTTAAAATGCGGCGCTATGGGCCGGGCTGCATGCCCCTCCGGTGCATCGACCGGAGTGCATGAGGCTGTAGAACTTCGTGACGGTGACAAGAGCAGGTTTGGCGGTAAGGGTGTGCTGAAGGCGGTGTCAGCTGTAAACGGACCAATCCGTGAAAAGATCTCCGGTATGGATGCAAAGGATCAGCGGGCGGTCGATGATGCAATGATTGAGCTTGACGGAACTCCGAACAAGGGGAAGTTCGGGGCAAATGCCATACTCAGCGTTTCTATGGCAAATGTAAGGGCTGCCGCTGCTGCGGAAGGAATATCGCTCTGGAGATATCTTGGAAGGGATGACTGTGAGGCAACGCTTCCTGTGCCCTGTATGAATATTATGAACGGCGGAGCACATGCAAACTGGCAGGGTGCAGATCTTCAGGAGTTCATGATCGCACCTTACGGTGCGCCTTCATTTAAGGAAGCTCTTCGCTGGGGGGCTGAGGTCTACCAGGCTTTAAAATCCATACTCAAGGAGAGCGGTCACAGCACGGCAATCGGTGATGAAGGTGGCTTTGCGCCGAAGGTTCCCTCAAATGAAGAGCCTCTCAGGCTGATTATGGCCGCGATTGAAAAGGCCGGATATAAACCCGGTGAGGATATTGGTATCGTTCTGGATCCTGCATCGAGTGAGATATTCAAAGACGGGATGTACGAGCTTAAGTCCGAAAAGAGAAAGCTGACTCCTGCAGAGATGGTTGCATACTACAAGGATCTCTGCTCGAAGTACCCGATCGTCTCAATTGAGGACGGCCTTGCAGAGGATGACTGGGACGGCTGGAAGATCCTTACTGATGAGATTGGGGATTCGGTCCAGCTCGTCGGAGACGATCTTTTTGTTACAAATGTAGACCGGATAAAGAGAGGTATCGAGACCGGTGTTTCAAATGCTGTTTTGATAAAACTCAACCAGATTGGCTCGGTCTCGGAGACAATCGACGCCGTAATGCTTGCCCGTGAGAACGGCTGGGCTGCGATGGTATCTCACAGGAGCGGTGAGACCGTTGATTCATTCATTGCAGACCTCTCCGTTGCCCTTGGGACGGGGCAGATAAAGACCGGAGCTCCTGCCCGTGGTGAGAGGGTCGAGAAATATAACCAGCTCCTGAGAATCGAAGAGGAAATGGGCGATTCGGCAAAATATGCCGGCAGATCCGCCTTCATAAGATAATATAAAATCAGTAAAAATACCTGAACTGAACTCTTTTTTTCAAAAAAATATATATCCGGCAGAATCTATTCTACAGTAAGGAGGGGATTTTTATGGCGGATTATGATCATATGAGGTCCGCAATGGTGCGATACCAGATAGAGGGCAGGGGTATTACCGATGAAAATGTCCTGAGGGTTATGAGGGATGTGCCCCGCCATTTATTCATTCCCGAGAAGTACGCCGACTCCGCCTATGCAGATACCCCGCTTCCTATAGGATATGGTCAGACGATATCCCAGCCGTTTATGGTGGCTTTAATGACCGAACTTCTTGAACTGAAAAGCAGAGATATTGTTCTTGAACTTGGTACCGGATCCGGTTACCAGGCGGCTGTCATTGCCGGGATTGCAGAATTCATCAGGTCCTATGAGAGAATACCCGAGCTTGCTGATTATGCAAGAAAGAATCTTGAGAGGGCCGGAATCTCCAATGTGGAGGTCATATGCAGTGACGGGACGGATCCCGGGCCATATAATGGGGGTTATGATGCAGCAATCGTAACAGCTGCCTCACCCGGCATCCCCGAATACCTGTTTCCTCTTATGAAGGAGGGCGGAAGGATTGTTGCTCCTGTCGGCGGTCACTATATTCAGGACCTCGTTAAGATAAGGATCAAAGGTGGCGAGCCCGGGATAACATATCACGGGGGGTGCAGGTTTGTCCCCCTTTTGGGAATCAGGGGCTGGAAGGAATAATTCTTTGGATAGTCCTGGTTTTAAGAGCCAATAAAAAAAGTTGCCGCTCTGCCAAGAATGATATACTCAGCGTTACAATAATATAGGAATGGTTTCTTTTTTGAAATTCAATGAATTAAATATATCTCCTGAGATCCTTAGGGCAATAGAAGATATGGGTTTTGAAGAACCCACTCCAATACAACAGCGCTCAATCCCGGTAATTCTTTCCGGCAGGGATGTAACCGGACAGGCCCAGACGGGCACAGGCAAAACAGCAGCATTCGCAGTACCGGTAATTGAAAAGACAGATCTGAAAAAATGCTTTGTCCAGTCAATCATTCTCTCTCCAACAAGAGAACTGACGATCCAGATATCAGAGGAGTTTAACAGGCTTCTCAAGTACCGTGAGGATATCAGGGTTCTTCCTGTATATGGCGGCCAGCCAATTGAGAGACAGATCCACGAGCTTAAAAGAGGGGTCCACATCCTTATCGGTACTCCCGGCAGAGTAATGGATCATCTCAGAAGAGGTACTCTCTCCCTTTCTGCTGTCAGGATTGTCGTCCTTGATGAAGCGGATCAGATGCTTGAGATGGGCTTTCGCGAGGATATGGAGGACATTCTCTCCCAGACTCCTGATGAGAGACAGACGATTCTCTTCTCTGCGACAATGCCCAAACCAATCCTGAAGATCTCAAAATCCTTCCAGAGGAATCCTGAATTTCTGACAATCAGCCCCGGACAGCTTGCTGTCCCGACTATTGAACAAAAATATCTCGAAGTCAGGGAAAAAGACAAACTTGAGGTTTTGTGCCGGCTGATAGATATCAATTCGTCTGAGCTCTCGATGATCTTCTGCAAC
>CAZPHR010000047.1:6781-7095 GCA_964586475.1 uncultured Methanomicrobiaceae archaeon | reverse complement strand
AACCTTCACATCATGAGATGCAAGCTGCATAACCCTGTACTGCGAATATACGGATATATTGTAGAAAGGCTCGTCCTGCATATAGATGAGCCTTTCGAGATCTCTCTTCAGGTCTGCAGTTGACGGTGATGTCTTATGAGCCGATACACCTGTCGCAGCGATCACCTCATCCATGTATTCGCTCTCATCATATCGCTTGTCCGAGAAGCAGGCCGAAAAGGTGTTCTGCCTCTCCCCGACGCTTCCCTCTCCTTCTCTCCTGATGAGATCGTTTATTATCGCACTAATTTTGTGTATTTTTGCAGTGGGATTTG
>CAZPHR010000047.1:1601-6771 GCA_964586475.1 uncultured Methanomicrobiaceae archaeon | reverse complement strand
CCTGAGCCTGACGGAGTCATACAGGAGCTCCTTCAGTTTTTCAGCTGCGAGATCACCGTCCAAATCTTCCGGGGAGACAGGGAGTGGGGACATGGAAAAGTCCCAGTATTTAACCGGCCGGCTGCAGCCGTTCTCTCCCACGGTCAAGAAATATGAAGGCGGAAGCTGTTTTACTCCCTCAAACATCGTACCTTCACCGGTATCCAGCACACCCCATGCAAGATACCGGAGAAGATTCTCCTTATCCGGGGCAGGACAACAGAGTCCGGCCTTGTGGAACGCTTTTATCTCCGAGGCAAAATAGAACCCGTCAGCCGTCTCCATATAGTAAAAAGGCTTAATCCCAAACCGGTCCCTTGCACAGAAGAAGGTTTTGCGGTTTAAATCAAGGATGACAAATGCCCACATCCCGTTGAACCTTTCAAGGCATTTTTCACCCCATTCCTCGTATGAATGCAGGATTACCTCGCTGTCGGCTGCGGATCTGAACCTGTGCCCGGACGCCTCAAGCTCTGCCTTCAGCTCCCTGTAATTGTATATCTCGCCGTTGAAGACCAGCATCAGGGTTTCGTCTTCGTTTGACATCGGCTGGGCGGCTGCATCACTCAGGTCAATTATCGAGAGCCTCCGGTGTGCAATTGCAGCATTTTTACTGATGTATAGACCACTCCCGTCAGGCCCCCTGTGGGCGATGGCATCAGACATCCTGCCAAGGATATCCGGATCAGCCCCGCCTTTATACGAATATATTCCCGCAATGCCGCACATAAAGCTAAAAATCCTAAAAACTATTCAGCAGAATATTAAAAATAGATTTGGAGAGGCACGGCCTCATTTCTTCTTGTCATAGTACAGGACTTTTACAAGAGTTGCAAGTCCGATGATGAATGCCGCGAAATATACCAATATAGTGAGGCCGATGAGATAGCCTGAGTATTCGATATCCGCTGAAAACATCACAATCGACGCACCGATGACGAGTGCCGACGATACGAGACCCATAAGCATCTTGTCCGAAGCTTTTTCGATGGTAGTGCCCAGCGCCTCCACATCCTTTGCAACGATATCCACCTGGACATTCCCCTTCGCCATCTTGTCGAGGGTGCGGTTTATAATCCTCGGAAGCTTCATTATGCTCTCTGCGCTTTCCAGGAGCGTATGTGAGGTCTTTTTGAAGCTGGTCCTTGACAGGAAGCGTGCCTCGAGAATCTCCCTCAGGTACGGCCTCGCCTCCCCGTAGAAGTTGAATCTGGGATTCAGGGTGGTTCCGATTGAAAGCACCATAACGATCACCTTCAGGAGGGACATCAGCGTGCCGGGGACCTGGATCTTATAGAGATTCATTATCCTTGGAATCGATTCAAGAGCCGACCCTGCATCAACATTCCCGAGTTCAAAGCCCTCAACATCAAAGAGCGCATAATAGAGCTGGTCCTTTATATCATCCTCGTTTTCATCTGTAATGTTTACCCCAAGCCTCTGGAATGTCTCGACTATCATGTTGACATCGGTGTCAACGATTGCAAGCAGGAGTTTTATGAAGAGATCCCGTCGTTCAGGCCGGATTATCGCAATCGCACCAAGATCAAGGAACGCAAGCTCGCCTGAAGGGGTTACCTTCAGGTTTCCGGGATGGGGGTCTAAGTGAAAGAACCCGTCCTCGAATATCATCTTCAGGTATGCAGAGAAACCGAGACTTGCGAACTCTGAAGGTTCGAAGCCGAAAAAACGGATTCCGTCGACATCATCAACCCTGATTCCGTCGATATATTCCATCACGAGACATTCGGGGCCGGAATATTTCCAGTAAATCTTTGGGAACTTTATCCGGGCTTTTTTTGCAAAATTACGCCTGAATATATCTGCATTCTTCCCTTCAGAAACAAAGTTGAGCTCCCTTTTGATCATCTTTGAGAAGTCATCCACCATCGCCGAGAGGTTGTAGGCCCGTATCGCAGGATTTACCCTCTCATACCTCTTCGCCATGTGCTCGATTATCAGGGTGTCGGTCTCTATCGTCTCGGTAATATTGGGACGCTGGACCTTTACGGCGACTATTGTTCCGTCTTTAAGCACCGCACGGTGAACCTGGCCGATAGAGGCTGCAGCAAGAGGAGTCTCCTCAAAGTATTCAAACGCCTCGTCAATAGGTCCGCAGTACCTCTCAATGGTCGGCCGGAGCTCACTGAAGGGGACCGGACCCACGTGATCGTGCAGCTTCTTGAACTCTCTTACAAGTTCAGGAGGCAGGGTCTCCGTTCTCGATGCAAGCATCTGTCCGAATTTTACAAAAGTCGGTCCGAGCTCCTCGAGGGCAAGACGCAGTCTCTCGTATACCGACCTCTCGTCCTCTTTAATACCCTTATTTAATATCCGCCGCCTTTTGGCCCCGGGATCTATTTCGTCCAAAAATATGCCGAATCCGTATTTGATCCCGACGTCTACAATCTGGCCGTACCTTCTAAGACGGGTAACCATGAATGAATTAGCGAATTAATAATACAAAAACTATGCGCAACAGTTATGGATTTACTGCAAAAAATGGGGTGTTTTTTAATTTTTTCCGGAACAACGGTCACATGCGCCGGTAAATTGTCCCCTTCGCGGAAAATATTGCAGCAACCAGCAGGGCGGAAAGGACCGGAATCACAGAGCCCGGCGCCTTCGGGGTTTCTCCTGCGGCAGATGCAGTTTGTTCGGCAGAGGCGGATTCAGCCGGTGACGCTGTTTCAGGCAGAACCGTCTCTCCCGGCATTTCGGGAGATACAACAGGTTCGTAAAGGGCGACATATTTCTGTGCCGTATTCCCTGTCCCGACACTCTCTATCGTGAATATGTATGTCCCGGGATCCATTCCGGATGTATCTATTCCGACAGTCCAGGTATTGGCGGGCATCCCGTACTCCACGTAAACCTGTCCTGCCATACTGGTTGTGTATGCCGTACCCTCAGACTGTTTGGATGACGGGATATCCCCTGATGAAGGATAAAAAGTATAAAGCAGGCGTTCTCCTGCAGCGATATTGGTCGTTCCTTCAAGGGAGACGACTGAACCGACAGGGTATTTTCCGGCATCATTTGCCTTTATCCACGGCTCTTCGAGGTAAAATGTGGTAACGGTGTATGTATCGTCTATGTCAGGAGAGTCGAGCATATTCATTAGAGCATATGCTGCCGCAGATCCCTGGAGTTTCCCTGGCCCGTCGACTATGAACCTGGCCCCTGCTGCCGAGACAACGCTGGTCTGTCCCGCGCCGGGTACACCTGCCTGAAGGGTCACATCAAACACTCCGTTGTACATCGGGTGCTGGATGACCACATAGTACTGTCCGGGTGAGAGAGAGCCCGTAATTCCCCCTTCTATCTCATATACATATGAACCGTCCGATTCCGTATCAAGGGATTCCTCCGACCAGTAGTTGGGCCCGAATAACCAGGCGTCAAGACCCGCGGTCTGCGCCCCGGGTGCACTGCCGCTTACATAGACAGGATCACCGGTCGCATAGAACCTGATATCATCCCCGGATGCTGCAGTTGCAAATCCCGGGATTATAATTAGCAAAACAGCGATTGCTGCCTGAAGAATAGCTGAGGCTTTCATGTCACATCAGTCCTAATGTAACTGAGTCCATAGCGGATAAAAGTTTATGTGTCGTTCAGCAGGTCTCAGGAATCTTTCTGCGATGCCGAGGATACGATTGCTGTAATCTCCCCTTCAGGGGATTTGATGATGGAATTGTGCCACAATACCGGAATTTCCATTCCATCTGAGTTAATAATCACCCCTTCATCATTCAGAGGAGGTGTAATCTCACCGGAGATTATCCTTGAATACTGCTTCCTGAGCCTGTCACTTGCTGAAGAGGGGATAACAGCCTCAAACCAGTCTTTTCCGAGTATATCCTCCTCATTCACCCCAAGCATGCTGCAGCCCCGCCGGTTGATGCAGCTGACCCTGCCCCCCCTGTCGATTACCGCAATCATGACACCCGCAAGATCAAGGTAGCTCTGCGCCTGATCCCTCTGTGCGATTATCTCCTCTTCGGCCTTCTTCTCTTCAGTAATATCCTCGAGAAGAGTCAGGATATATTCCAGTTTTTTATCCATTCCGAATATCGGGACCTTCCGTGATTTTATGATCCTCTCACCCTTTCCGGATATTTTTATCCTGATCTCCGGCATTGATACCAGTGCCCCGGTCCCTGCAATTTCCCTGTCACCGGAGACGAGGTACTCAACGAACCTGTCCGGAAAAAGCTCCCAGCCCATCTTGCCGGAGGCTACAGACCCGTCGATACCGAAAAAATCCTCGGTCTCCCTGTTGAAATAGATATAAGTGCCCTTTTCAACTTCCTTTACGAGAACCATTGCCGGTATGTTCATGACAACCGAATTAAGGAAGGACTTCCATTTGAAGAGACCGCTGTGGGCCTTCTCGCGCTCTGTGACATCCCTTGAGACTATCCTGTAACCCGAGCCCATTCCAAATTCGTCATAACGCCTGCAGAGACTTGATTCAAGAATTACCGTATGTCCGTCACTGTGCATTACAGAGCAGTTGAACAGCTCCGGACTCCCGCCGTTATTCCTGCATGTCCCGATACACTTTTTTAATGCAGATGTGCCTTCATCGTCGAGAATATCATATATCAGCCTGTCAAGAAGCTCTGCAGGCTGAAATCCAAGTATGGCACTTGTCCGCGGGCTGACATATGTAAACCTTGCATTATCATCGAGATCCCATATTGCATCGTTGATTTCCTCGACAAGGGATCTGTAATTCCTTTCGCTCGATATCAGGGCCTCTTCCGCCTTTTTCCTCTTCGTGATATCTTCAAGAGTTATTGTCGCCCCGGGGGAAGAATCGTTTAAAACAGTGGGAATTATTCTTATCTTAAAGTGCTTCTCCTCATCAACCTTCATTATACGGATCTCGTCGCTGCTCTCCTCCCCGTCAAGAGCGGATTTGATCCTTTCGTTTATGAGCGGATGATCAAAGCCGACAAGAGGTGATTCCCTAAGCTCTTTGCCTATTATATCCGTCCTCTCAATTCCAAGGAAAGAGCAGAGCGAATCATTCACCTGCGCGACCGTGAAATCCCTGTCGATAACAGCTACCATATCAGAAGAGAAATTAATCATGGCCGAGATTGGCGCACGCTGGGAGATG
>CAZPHR010000047.1:0-1591 GCA_964586475.1 uncultured Methanomicrobiaceae archaeon | reverse complement strand
ATACTTTTGCCTTCCCGTACATCCTCATATCGACCTGACCGGATATCCGGAGCATATCGAGGTACCTTGAGACGGTATTCCTGTTTACAGATATACGTGCCGCAATATCGGAAACAGAAAGACCACGGGGATTCTCCTTTAGAATTTCAATAACCCTTGATAATTCTGCAGCGTAGGAATCCATTCTTACTAATATCATTTCCATAATCCCTTACTTATTGATTTCGACATTGCCATACACATCGCATTATACATTGCCACATACATTGCAAGGCAATGAGGCATACTTATAAATACTACACCTGACAACCTATTATGTGCAATACCAATGGTAGTTTTTTAGACTATTGGAAAACCTCTACAACAACACATAACGGGAACCCCCTCCAGCACCTCAAAAACCAGTTCCATAACTCTAGAACTAAATCCTCCAAATGCCCAAATTTGCATGAGCAACAAAATCGCACCATAGCGATATACCTCTCAAAACAGGGTTCCCGTAATTCACATGAAACACACGTACCCCCTATGATAAATAAGGGAAACATTTCACCAAACCCCCCATTTTTATGTTTTTATCTGTAAAATCTGGTTATTTCTCCAGGTAAAACCTCTCCCGACACCTTACGTGTAATTCCTTTCAAGTCCTCTCTTTGCCAGGAAGAATACAGGGATCGAAAGAATCTCCATAAAAATCACATATGCGAAGACAAGGGTGAAGGAGACACCATATAAAAACCCTATGACAACACTTCCAAAAAACCACGATACACCGTAGATCGTGTTGAATACTCCATAGGCGGTCCCCCTTTTTGAGATATGTGTATAGTCGGCGACTGCGGCCCTGAGAATAGTCTCCTGGATTCCCATGACGCAACCCCAGATAACAGCGGAGACTATTGCGAGTATATAATCGGATGAGAAGGCAAGGAGAGGGATAATAATCATCAAAACAGGCAGAATAACGAGTGTAATCAGACCCCTCCGATCATATATCCTTCCCGCAGCAAGAGCAGCAAATGCGTCAACACCCATAGCAATTGCATAAAATACCGGGATCTCAGCATCGGGAACCACTCCTGCCGAACTGAAATGATAGGATATCAGTGGAAATGCGACGAAACCACACATTGTAAGTGCAGTGAAAAGCCCGTATGGAGCCAGGCTCTTCAAAGGAGGAGCAGAGGGCACCCCGGCTGTATCATTTTCATATGCCACCGTATCCGGGATCTTTCTCCTGACGAGGACCAGTGTCGCCATCATCAGAATAAATGGAATAACAAGGAGTGCGAATCCGCTCTGGTAATCTCCCCTTGCAATATATGCCGCGGTAAATATAAGCGGCCCGAGTATTGCCCCAATCTGGTCAAGAGCTTCATGGATGCCGAATCCCCAGCCTCTCCCGACATCCCTTGTGATATTCGAGAGAATGGCATCCTTTGCAGGAGCACGTATCCCCTTACCCATCCTCTCGGCGATGAAGAGCACTGCGGCAATTTCCCATGATCCCGCAAATGCAAGAAAAGGGACGGCGATGAGCATCCCGTAACCGATAAAGGTCAGTGCCCAGTAATGCTTTGTCGAGTCCGCG
>CAZPHR010000046.1:1273-7180 GCA_964586475.1 uncultured Methanomicrobiaceae archaeon | reverse complement strand
CAATATTACAAAGATGAGTGCAAGAGATTTCAGGGTATTAAAACAGGAAGGAAAAGGCCTCAAACATACTTTGGAAAATAAAATTCGTGCTTCAGGCGAGGTGGAGATTGAGATGCCCTCAGGAATCCACATCCTTGAACAGTATTCAATCCCGATTTTAAATGATAAAAGAGAGATCATCAACATTCTGGCAGTATACAATGACGTTACCGAGATCAGAAGGAAAAATGCTGAGATCGAAGAACTCAGGGAAAAAGAGAGGGAAGAAGCGACACTCCTGACTGAAAGTACAGATCTCATTACCGAAAAGATGATTGGAATGACCTCAGGTGATCTCACTGTAAGTGTCGAAATATTTGAAGACGATCCTCTTGCATTGTTAAAGACGCATTTCAACAGTTCAGTTAAAGAATTCAGTAATTTGATTTCTGTAATCAATGAAAAAGCAAATGTCATTGAAAGTACATCAGAGGAACTCAGCTCCAACAGCGACGATATCGCAAAGGCAAATGAAAAACTTGCACTCAACTCCGAAGAATCTGCAGAATTTTTAAGGGATCTCATGGAGAGGTTCGAAAGAATCAGTCTTGGGATCTCCGACCTTTCAGCTTCAATCGAAGAAATTTCAAGTACATCACAGGAGGTTACGAAACAGGCAAATCAGGCTGCAGTTGAGGGGAAAAATGCTGCTGAGATTGGAAAGGAAGCCTCGGAGAATATGGAGAACGTTGGCAGGATATCACAACAGAGCGTTAATGAAATCAATCTCCTGAACCAGGAGATGTATAAAATAAATGATATCGTGAAACTTATCGGAGGTATCGCCGAACAAACCAATATGCTTGCATTAAATGCCGCAATAGAAGCTGCAAGAGCCGGAGAGCATGGCAGGGGCTTTTCGGTGGTTGCGGGGGAGATCAGGAATCTTGCCGGAGAGTCAAAAGAGGCAACCAGAACGATTGAACTACTGATTTCAGAGATCCAGAAGAACAGCAATAATACTGCAAATTCAATGAGGCAGGCGGATGATGAGATTCAGACAGGAATTGAAAGTGTCAATCTTGCAGTAAATGCTCTAAATAATATTGCAAATGATATTGAGATCGCTTCAAGAGGAATTACAGAGATTTCACACGCAACTGAAACGCAGGCTTATGAAATAAATTCATTCATGAAAAATATCGAAGAGGCAAATGCTCTCACACGCGGAAATCTGGAAAAACTTGAAGGAATGGCAGCCATGGCAGAAGAGATCAGCGCAACCACTGAGGAAGTAGGCAGCATATCACACGAAATGCATAATTTATCTTCAGATCTTCAGGAGACAATGAGGAAATTCAGGATGAATTCGACCTGAAATTTAATTACATAATTTATTATTTTTTAAAAAAATATATATTATCCGGATAAGATCTCCCATGCAGGATGAAAATTTTAATTTACTTAAAAGAAGTATAGAAAGAATTCTTGGAATACAGTGCGGCTCATATAAAGAAGAATATATCAAGCGGCGTGTACTGTCCCGGATGAGGATTAGAGGGAAAGAAGAATATAAAGATTATAATTCTCTACTCGTACAGGATAAAGATGAACAGGAAGCCCTCAGAAATGCACTTACAATCAATGTCACCAAATCCTGGAGAGACAAGGAAGTATTCGAGAGCATAAAAGCCGAGATCATTCCAGAAATACTGAAAAAACGTGGAAAAGCAAGAATCTGGAGTGCAGGATGCTCTACCGGAGAAGAACCATATACACTTGCATTAATTGCATATGATTTAATCAGGCTGAAACCAGACTCACAGGTTGTAATCTATGCCACCGATATTGACAGAGAAGTTCTTAAAAAAGCAAAAGAAGGAATATATGACAAAAAATCTCTTGAAAACCTTACTGAAAGCCAGATAAAAAGACATTTCATTCAGCTCGAAGACGGAAAATACCAGGTAAAACAACACCTTAAGGATATGGTCAGGTTCTCATGGCACGACCTCATGAGCGGGAAACCTGCAACCAATTATCTGGATATGGTAACATGCCGTAATGTGACCATATACTTTACAGAACAGCAGAAAAACGATCTAGCAAGAATGTTCTATCCGGCTCTCGTTTCCGAAGGATTCTACATCATGGGGAAAACGGAATTTATGGCAAGGGAACTTGAGGATAAATATAAACCATACAATGCTCTTCAAAAAATATATAGGAAATTTTCATAAAAGTAATCCTGACATCTCGTCATTATCTCCTTCATTTTCATCCTTTTTTGTAAATTTCTGAAGCATCTCTTTCCTTTCATTAATTCTTTTCATCTCTGCATAGACAATCAGAAAATTGATTACTATTACAACAATTACAAGAGTCAGACCAATTCCAAGCATTATTCCCTGTGTTGTAAAAAAGAGGGCCAACAGCAGAACTACAAATGAGATCAGGTAGAAAATAACCCATGTCCGCACTTCATTGAATAACATCTGAATAATCCTTTCCTCTTATAATATATTTCTTTCAATAAACTAATAGTTTCTTTAACTTTTTATTTTTTATATAACTTTCCCGGTTTTATTTATAGAATCTTTTTTAATTTTAAGGAACATCAGTTATTGTGGATAAAAAAGACCTTCTTACATTTGTAACCGCCATTCTTTTTGTCCTGGTAATTGCCCTGGTTACCCACCCGCCGGAATTTGGATCATCTGAAGCAAAAATAACCACGGATCCGGACCAGGAAGGAGCAATTTCAGGATATTGCAGTGATTCTTCATGCTGCAGCGATAAAGTTCAATATACCTACATCACGGAGAGAATAAATCCCCCGTTCATAATTCAATACAACAATGATCTCAGTACGATATATGCACCCGGTGCACAGGGATATCCGCGGCTTCATCTTCCGGGGAATGTTTATTTACCGGTTGGAAATTATTATATCCCTTCTACTTATGGTTCCGGTCAGGCAACTGATATGGACACATATATCAGTTCAGATTTATTTTCACCGGATATCTGGGGAGAATCAGGGGATATTAAGACTTTTGCATATATGAATGGCAATAAAAGCGGTTTTTCTAAAATTTTCGGAGTGCCCTACCCCCTCTGGAGAATAAACTGTACAATGAAACCCGATGGAAATCCGGCATATTCCCGGCTTATGTGGGTTCTTGTAGATTCTGGAACAGGAGATGTAATTACAGGTGGCAATATCTTCCCCGAAGGCAGGATTTTAAAAGAGGTTACTGTTTACAATAAAGAGATGTATTTCATTATACAGGCTGAAAATGTGCTTTCATTCAGCATTGACCTTCAGACACCCATGATTACATATAATAATATTTATCCAAAACCTGCTGAATCCAAACTTGTAGATTTCCTGAATACAATGGAAAATTAATATTATTTTCAGCTCAGTACAATTGCATATTCTTCAGCAAGATTTGACATCAGATTATCCATCTGCTCAATTTTTACCTTTAATTCAATAATATCTGCCTGCATGAACAAAGGAACAAGATTCATATTTATTCCATTAATGCGGGTTTTTGCAGAGTGCAGTTTGTTTCTTGCAGAGGCGAGGGCTGCATCACTGGCATTCATTTCATTTCTCCAGTTTTCCTCTTCATAGTATGCAGCATAATAATCTGCATTGTCACTGTGTTCAATGACATTTGCGAGCTCTCTCATTGAAGATATAAGTTCAAGGTAAGTGCAGGAAAGTGTCCTCAGGGCATATATTCTCCTTGTGTCATCTTCATTTTCAGGCTTTATACCGGATAATGTGTCAAAAGCTACCGAAAACTGATATTCAGCCGCTGAAAGCTGGGATCTTATATTTCCTGGATTTTCACTATTCCAGTCTATTGAAAAAAGTCTTGATTCAGCATCCTTCATCAGCAACTCCATCTGATCAATATTTGCTTCTTCACTCCCACCTGAAACTGTACATCCGGCTGTCAGACAAAAAATAAGAGAAACTATCAGAAGTGCTATAGAAAGAAGGTTTTTTCGCATAATTACAGTGTCCCGTTCATCCTGTGAGTTTGTTAAATAAGAATGAACCCTGATTCCTCAATATATTATTGGAGTATTCATGAAAATATTAGTCTTTTCGGTAATGCTCATCCCGGTATAAACTAAAGCTTCTTAATCCGCTTTCTCAATTATGATTTTGATTCTGTCTCCATTCTTCAGACCATGTCCTTTGGGGATATCAATATTGAACCACAAACCCATCGGATTTCCTTCATCTGTTTTCGCATTTTCCTGATGAGTCCCCTGATTCATCAGGCAGTCTTTCTCTAAATTTATATTTGCAATAAATTCAATATCGGACGTAAATTCCAAAATTTTTTCAGCCATTAAGAATTATTTGCAAAAAAAATATTTTAAATTAACGAAAAGGAGATGGATGATGTCTCAGCACGCCTTTATTGTAACCCGCCAGGTGGTGCTGTTTGAATAGCTCCACCGTAAGATTTCAAGTTCATCACAGATCTCAGCGAGAATTGCAAGATTTGTTCCAACTTCTTTCGGTGACAAACCCAAATCTTTGGCGATATATTTGGATTTAAAGTAATGTTTGCCCTTATCCAAACCGGATTTCAAATAATAGAGGATTTTATGCTGAGTGCCGGAATATTTTTCCAGCATATCGTTTTTAGAGCCCAAATTAACTACCTCCCTTAGAGATAAGACCATATTAGTCATATAGATATATAAACTTTCCTGTATAAATTCAAAAATTTCTACCCAATTCTAAATCCGATTATGAATACAGACTGTAATTATTGAGATCAGATAAAATTATGATCAAAAAATAATCTACAATCAATATTTATAGTTAGAATTATTGGAAAAAATAATAATAGATCATTCTATTGGGAATTTTCCTATTTTTTCTATCAGACCTGATATTACAGTATCTCTCATACCTTCAACAAATTTTATTGATCCTACAACAAGGTGACCCCCACCATTCACTCCGCCGCCAATGATCTCCTCCCTGAGTTCTCTTACCATCAAAGGAATATTCATGAGTACTCCTCGGGATCTGATTACCGCAAAATCAGGGCCGATTCCAAGAGTTACAACAGGTTTGCCTTCATTTTCCTTACAAAGTATGTCATGTATCTCCCCTGAAGTTTTTCCGGGAGGAGGGAAAGTAAACCTGTGGGCATATATCTCTACATCTATCGTAAAGAGAAGTGAGTCGTTCTCAAGAACCGATCTCTCAACATGCGGCATGGAGGTCTGAAGCTGTTCCTCAATCGCTGCATTTGCCTCAGTTACAAGAAGTGAAACAAGTTTTTTGTGCCTCACAGGATCATTCTTAAGATTTAAAATATCCTTAACAATCTCTCTTCCGTCATTGAACCGAAGCCAGAACTGCTCATAGTCAAGAGCAAGTGCAATATCCTTACAGTTCTCTTCCGAATATTCATCCTCAACAAGCCGGAGGTATTTTTCCCTCTCCGGGGCCTCACTTCTGTCTCCTACAGCTGCCACAGCCGGGAAATGCCGGATATATTTCTCAACAGGAGGGAAGATCATTCTTGCAAGTTCAGCACCGAGCATACCTGCAGTAACCCCGAAATCTCCTCCTACATGATATGGGTTAACATGTGCGGAGAGGAATTCATCGGTTGACTCATCAGGGTGATGATGATCCACGACAAGTATGGTAAGATCATATACCTTTGCCATCCTGTAGGACGGTTCATCCTCCTCGGTTGACCCGTTGTCCATCATAAGAATAAGCGGCATCTTCTGCCCGTATTTGACATTGTCCTTCAGGGCATAATCGAGATCCCTGGTAACATCCTCGATTTCATAAAAAGGAGCTTTTGACGGGGCACGTTTGAAGAGGTGGCTTTCAGTGTCAGGATCCCCTCCTTCTTCACGGATTAAAGA
>CAZPHR010000046.1:928-1139 GCA_964586475.1 uncultured Methanomicrobiaceae archaeon | reverse complement strand
AAAGGCTACTTCCTTCATTGCAGGCTTTAATTTTTCCAGAACTTCGCTTTCTATCATAAAAGGAATATCTTCAGGATATGCCCTGTCATCAAGAGCTTTCTCGATTCTTTTTAGAACCTGCTGCTTTTCTTCTTCAGAGAGAACCTCCATATAACTGATTTCAACCTGGAGCTGGTCATTTCTCATCATAACCTCTCCACTGACATGCACT
>CAZPHR010000046.1:0-907 GCA_964586475.1 uncultured Methanomicrobiaceae archaeon | reverse complement strand
CCCGTTCTCCTTGCCTGTCTCATCGATCATTGTGAAGATAGTCGGACCGCTCGTCTGCTTGATCTGGGCAATCTCGACATCAAGACTGACATTATAACCAACCTTATTCTTAAGATCACCAAGTCTCGTCTGCGATCTCTTACACATCACCGGATTAACTTCATAATCCCTGATTACCATCTCCTCAAGATCAATGTTGCCGTTATCCCGGATATTCCTTACAAGGACCAGGATTTTGTCCCCTTCCAAGTGCTCGGATTTAACATTGCTTATATGAATCAGGCCTTTTATATGGCTGTTTAGATAAACAAAAGTCCCGAATTTTGCAAAACCCTGCACTTTCGCCTCATATATATTTCCGATAACAATATCGCTAAGTTCACACCCGGAACCAAGACGATAAACCAAATTTTCTTTACTTTCCATTGAATTATTCACATCCGGTTAATTTTTCAGACCCATTTCCCTTACCAGCTCCCGAGAGAGCATAAAGCCTGCATTCACCATCTCTTCTTCCTTTTGCAATAATAACATCTCCGGCATTCAGCACCGTATTCTTTCCAGGCCGGTATTTCCACCGGTCACCACTTTCGATAGCCATTACAACCATTCCGGTTACTATGCCAAGAGATGCTTCTTTCAAAGTTTTGCCTACAAGGGAAGAAGATTCGCTTATCTGGATCTTTGAAATGATTTCATCAGACTCCCTCACGATTTTTTTGAAAACCGGAGGTATTTCTATATCCCTTAAAATTACATCAACAATGAGGGAAGCAGCATTGCTTATGCCTTCAGCAAAAGAAGACATATACAGCATACCACGCAGATATTCCACATTTGATATTCTTTTGGCAGCTTCAAGAATCCAGAGGTCGAGTTTGTATCTCATATCATCCATCCTGGAATC
>CAZPHR010000045.1:5843-7193 GCA_964586475.1 uncultured Methanomicrobiaceae archaeon | reverse complement strand
ATATAGTTAATAGATAAATTGAATTATTATAATAGTAGGGGGATTGGTTAATATCAGATATTTAGAAGCTGTTTCAAATTTAGTTGCAACTTTTCTTATCATTGCCTTAATGCTTGTTCTTATCGTGGCAACTGTGTATACGTTCCTGGTTCCGGTCGAATTATTAAAGGATACTCCTTATCTTGCATCGGAGGCCTCGGTAAAAAAACTCGATCTTTCCGGAGGGAACACGATTGATGTATTGTCTCTGATCCCGATATCGGGTCAGGAGATCTGTATTGACGGGCTGAGCTGTAGTCCGGGGGGGAAAGATCTGGTATCATTCCATATCTCTGGTCCTTCAGGAACTATGAATGATGTTTCCTATGTCGGAGATTCCTGCATAAACTCGGTATATGGTTCCAGTATGTACATATATAAAAGGGGGAACGATGTCGTACTGAATACAAAATGTCCACCTTCAGAAGAATTAAAGAATATTGCACCCTTTGAAGAAGGGATCTGGACTCTTACGATGGTCGATGAGAATGATGATATCATCATCTTTTCAAAGGAGTTTACTCTTTCCGGAGGAGTCAATATTCTTGCCGGCAGTATATGGAGTAACGGTACTCTCATAGCGTCTGACGGGACAGAGCTTACAGTGACCAATTACGGCACTACTGAGACGAGCGGCCCCGGAGGGATGTCTGCCAGTAGTTTTGACGGGAGCTCGTATATTGAAGTTGGCGACAGCGATTACATCGATCTGAGCGGGGATATGACGATATCTTTCTGGATTAACCCGTCTGTGACCGCTGGTTACCACAATCTTCTGGGAAAAGGCGAACAGGATGATAATGATAATTATGACCTTTTTATCATAGACCGTGAGGTATGGTTTGAATGGAATGATGCATCCACCGGCGCTCACAGGCATATTAAGACCAGCACAGTTGATCTGACGGCAGACCAGTGGACCTATGTTACAATCACAGTTGAGAATTCACAGGCATCGCTATATGTTGACTCGACAGATTACAACTACCAGTATTATACAAGCAATCTTGTCGATGCGGCCCCGGTATCTTACACTTTCCCAGTAAGCCTTACAGGCAATAACCAGGATCTTCATATAGGGAAACAGGACTGGGGTACTGGATCAATCACTAATGCGTTCTTCTATGAAGGTGAAATTGGTGAGATCGCCTTTTATGACAGGGCACTTACTGAAGACGAGATTGCATATAACTACAACAACTATCTTGTCTGATAAGTAAAGTAACCTGATTATTTTTACTATCTCTTATTTACAGTTGCAGACAAATAATCCCTGATGATATCCGGACTCATATGGTCAGGAAACGGAGG
>CAZPHR010000045.1:0-5833 GCA_964586475.1 uncultured Methanomicrobiaceae archaeon | reverse complement strand
TAATGTCCGGAATCATTAGTCCGGGACCGGGAGGAGATTATACTGGGATTTGAAGGTCTTCAGTGCGGTGAATGCTGCAATTATCTTGGAACCGTTCTTACAATCGAGGAAGAGATAAGCAAAACCGAATTCATCATACGCAACCAGTATACGGGTGAGAGAAACAGGGTGAGAATAGATCCTGACAAGCTTCACCTTTATCCTGACAGGAGTATCTTCGATGAGCTTCCGGAGGCATGCCCCTTCCTGAGGCCTGATCCGGAAAACAACCGCGTGTGCTGCACGATCCACGAGACACGTACTGATATGTGCCGTGACTATGGGTGCTGGCGTATCCTGATCTTTGATAAAAGCGGCAAACCTGTCGGAAGAATTATGGGGCCGCGTATCCTGAGGACAAAGGACGATGTTCTTAAAGAGATCTGGGACAGGAGGATATCTGTTCTTGATCCATCTGATCAGGTCATATGGGATGAAAATATGATTGATATCCTCCTTGAAGAGGGATATTCTGTAAAGAAATAAAAGGTAAAAATAAATTTCCGGTATTTACCTGTTTTAATATCAGATGTTATGGCGTCCCATGTAAAAGACGCCTATACATATCAGGCATATAGAGACGGCCATTGCAAGAGCATCCATCGATGTTGCCATCTCCAGATCAAGAATCCTCTGGAAGAAGGTGACTATAAGCACCATTATGATGACCTTCAGGATCTTGTTCTTAAGGTCGTCGAGATTGTTGACCTCAAGAATATTTGTAAATCCCCCGCAGCTTCTCGCGATATCGAGTTCGGATATGAAGAGCTCGTATATGCCGAAACTGAATATGAGGAGGACAAGGCCGATCAGGTAAAAGTCGATTGCACCGATGAGGCCGACGAGTATAGTTTCGTGCGAGAGATGCGATTCGACTACAAAAATTGCATCACTAAGAACGGTGAAGATCTCGATCGATCCAACGACAAAGAGGATTATCGCACTTATCGCACCGAAAATGACCCCAAGAAGGACTACAAACCTTGTGCTCCAGAGTACCCGTTCAAACGAATTTTCAATTTTCTTTATAATTGGGGGGCATTTATTGCTCATACATATTCCCTGTTATTTCTGGTTCTAATATCTTATACCTGAGGGGATATACATTGAGCGGTGTCTTTTAGTGGTCTGGTATAAAGATGGATTTTGCAGATGCAGACCGGACGGGGATGATGATTCAGAAAAAATAGTGAAAAGTCATGTTCCTGTCTGAACAGGATATCCTGCATCGACCCATGCCTGGTAATTGCCCTCAAGCCTGTAAACCGGATTGAATCCGGTGTTCATGAAGATTTCAGTCCCCTGAATGCTTGCAGAATCCGAGTGACAGTAGATAAGATAAGGAGCGGATTTGTCGAGTGTTGAAATAACCAGTTCGATATTACTGAGAGGTACACTTATGGCACCCGGAATGTGGCCGAGATCATATGCCGGAGATACATCAACGATAACAAGCCTTGGATCGGCATTCATCATGCTTTTTGCCATCTCTGCAGTGACGTTGGTATACATTGGATATTCCACAGGATATCCGGCGTCTGTCCATGCCTGGTAATTGCCCTCAAGCCGGTACACCGGCCCAAGTCCGTTGTTCACGAAGGTCTCCGCCCCCTGAATGCTTGCAGAATCCGAGTGGCAGTAAACCAGGTATTTGTTTTCGGTGCTGAGATAGATTATCTCGCTGTCAATTGTTGAAAGTGGCATATTGACTGCACCCGGGATGTGGCCGTTCGCCCATACCGGAGAAACGTCTACTACTAGTGCCTCCATGTTTTCAATCTTTTTTTTTGCTTCTGAAACACTCACATCGGAATAACCCAGGGACGCTGCTACAGTCGTCGCTGCGGTCATCTGATCTGTTTCCTGACCTGCCGGGTTATCTTCCTGGGCGGTGCACCCTGCCGATAAAATCAGAAAAAAAACAGCAATCAGTACTAAAAATAGTCTGGTTTTCATAATTAACCCCCTTTGGATTAAATGTGTTTAGGGTGTTTTGAAGATATATATACTTTTTTACATGGGAAAATTCCCGGAATTTGCCTCTTTTGGTTTATCCGGTTGTATTATATGGGTATTTTTGGAAAAGGGATTTATTTTATATTAAAGATTCTTTTGAATTATATTGTACGTATACCCGTACTCATCCGCGTATTTATCAAATATTTCAATTTCTTTCTTTAACCCTTCGATAACCATTAAGGCGTCTTTGTCGTCTTTGAATTCCTCCATAAGGTCTCCTGATTTCCTCTTCACCTGACTATAGTAGCTCTCTTCCCAGACCCGTGAAGGAAGCCTGAAGGATCCAATCAGCTCAAGCCCTGCATTCCGGATGATCTCAAATCCCTTATCTTCGATCATCATCGAGGGATCGATCTCTGCGAAGAACTCCCTTGCCTCGTCCGACGGGCTTTCACTGAACCAGAACAAATCAGATATCATCATATATCCGCCTTTTTTCAGGAATTTTTTCCAGTATCTTACAGCATTTTCAAAGCCCATAATGAATGAACATCCTTCAGCCCATATAATGTCGAAAGACTCCTCTTCAAAGGGAAGATCGTCCATAGATGCACAGACTGTTTTTATTCTCCCGGAAAAACCTCCGGCTGCAATTTTTTCATCCACTGCATCAAGAAAAGGCTGGTGTATGTCTGTCGCCGTTATCCTGCAGTCCGGGCACAGGCGGGCAAGGGCCATTGTCTGGACTCCCTTCCCGCAGCCTACATCAAGGATCTCACCACCTCCTTTTGGTGGTTCAGCGATGATTGAAAATGCCTTTTCCGTGTGCTCGTCATCTCCAGGACCCTGCCTGGGAAATGATTCAAAAATCTTAAAAATAGGATTATTTTCCATATGTTATTTTGTCTTCATTTCAATTTTTAATTTGTGGTCAGATTTTTTTCCGGGCAGTCTGGCTGTAAACAGCAGAATTTAAGTAATAAACGCCTTATTTATAATTGTGTCTCCCTTTATGCTGCTCCTGAGTCTGATATATTTCTTCATCATTTCATCGATGTTTTCAATCGGGCTGAATCTTGGTGTAAAAGAGATACTTGACCCGTTTAAAAAGCCGGGCGTGCTTGTAAATTCACTTGTTCTAAATCTTCTGGCAATACCGCTTGCCGGTGTTGTTCTTGCAATTATTTTAGGCCTTGACAATGTCGCTCTTTTTGGATTTTTAATTATGGCCTGTTCTCCGGGTGCATCATACGGGCCGAGGATAACCGAGTTTGCAGGCGGGGATGTCGGGCATTCAATCGGGATCATGTTCCTGCTCTGTATGGTCGCGGTGGTATCCGCCCCCCTCACCATACTGCTGCTGGTGCCGGGCGCCGGAAACATCGATGTATGGCCGGTTATCCGCACGCTTGCGATAATCCAGGTGATACCTCTCTTCTTCGGGATGTTTTTAAAAGCTAAGAGGCCCCGGATCACCGAAAAAATCTCCTCCCCCGTATTCTGGATCTCGAATATCTCTGCCGCAGGGGTGGTCCTGCTTGCATTCGGGATAAGGATATTCAGTGATTCGGATTCATCGCTCTCCGGCATTATCGGCCTGGGCGGAGTTCTTGCGATAGTAATTCTTGTTGCCATATCCCTTGTAGCAGGCTATTTTCTCGGTGGCCGGGGTGAAGAGACAAGAAAGTCCATGTCTGTCAGCACCGCAATCCGTAATGCAGGAGTTGCATTCCTGATAGGTGTGGGCAGTTCCGGGGATATTCACGGTGTTTTATCGGTTATAATCCTGTATATATTCCTACAGACCCTTATGACCGGTCTGCTTGCCGGGTGGTGGGGCTGGAAGGACTACAAAGAAAACAATGGAAGGGTAAAAGATGGCAACGGTTCTGACTGAATCGTGATTGCAATTTATTATGACTAAGTGGGGGACTTTTCATTTCCCTGAATATTATGCAATTTAAAAGAGAGCATAAGCCCCTAACGGGGCAGCCCAAGCTCAGTTCGCTACGCGAACTTTCGCCACTGTGATAATCCGGTCTGAACGCTCTCTTTCCGGGAATAATATTTTTCTGAGCCGGAGGGATGCTCGTCCATCCCGAAGGCGACCTATCGCAATTCAGGTTGCGGAAATGATGAATTCTATACTAACCAATGAGCTATTTTTTCATTGAAGGTGACCGAAGATCGCCCGGGGTATCGAAAGGGCGACAGCTCTTCGGATTTTAAATATCTTTATATAATCGCCGTGAATAATGGATTTATGAAGAAAGAGTACGGGATGTACCTTGCATATATCTTCCAGGCGTTAATCGCCCTTAATGTTGTCCACGCATTTTTAATCGGGCAGTATGAGCTTATGTTTACGGGCCTTATGATGTTTATCCTGACAATGGTCCCGTATATCGTTGCACAGAAGTTCAATGTGACATTCCCGTGGTTCGTTTATCTCCTGATCGCAATGGCGCTGTGGTTTCATACTGCCGGATACATACAGGGCTATTACACGACTTTTTATCCGTATTATGACAAGATCGCCCATCTGGTCTCCGGGACAACCGTTGCGCTCCTCGGCTTCCTCGGCGTTATCTTCCTCGACAAGTACTGGAATATGAACCTGACGACGCCGTTTATCATCGGATTTACCATAATCTTCGGGATGGCCCTTGCGGGTTTCTGGGAGATCTACGAATTCCTGATCGATACCTTCTTCGGAGGATCGATGGCAGGACTGATGCAGCATGGTAATACTGATACAATGCTCGATATGATGTTTGTCCTTACCGGATCGATCATCGTCTCAGTTATGGCAGTATTTTACTTCAAAACCCATAGTAAAGAGGATATCACAGGTTCGATTGAGAGTGGTGAGTAATAATAAAATAATTTTATCTGTGGATCTTTTTCAAAATCCACGCCATATTTATCCCGAGGGTCTGCATCGTCTGCATGCCTTCGACATCATTTTCAACATCGCCCGGTTCAAGTCCCAGGCCTAGATTCCAGTAGGATGAACCAACGGTTATCATACCGCTTATTCCGAAGAAGTGGTTGATTGTATCATAGGCATGTATGCCTCCTGCTCTCCTGACAGCAACCACGGCAGCACCGACCTTTCTTGAAAACATTCCCCCGTTAACCATCCCGACAAATCCGGCCCGGTCAATCAGGGCCTTTACCTCGGTCGAAACATCGGCAAAATATGTAGGTGACCCGATGATGATCCCGTCCGCCTCTGCCATCTTCCTGATACAGGTGTTGACGTAGTCGTCGTCGAAGACGCATTTCCGGTCCTGGTTATCGAGGCATTTCATGCAGGCTGTGCAGCCGTGGACTTTCTTTCCCCCGATATGGATAATCTCGGTGTCTATACCCTCCCGTTCAAGTTCTGAGAGAACTTTCAGGAGGAGCATTCCCGTGTTTCCTTCCTTTCTCGGGCTTCCGTTTAATGCAATGACTTTCATATTCTGTTCTCCCTGATGTTGATAGTGTCATTGTCTGTAATATAACTGACGCCGTGATGAAGCCATCATGGCACCCACACAAAGAAATCAATATTTCCCCCCCGATACAATAGTAAAGTCAATGGACTCCGGGCTGGTGACAGAAAGATGAAGATCGGAAGGCTTGAGGACCTTGGTTCCCTGAGGGGGACGGCTCTTTTGCGCGTGGATTTCAATTCCCCGTTCGATCCTTCGTCAAATTTAATTCTTGATGACAAGCGTTTTCGTGAACATGCACCGACTGTTAAGTCGCCTGAGGATTCTAAGTGCGTAACTGTAACGCACCAGGGCAGGCCGATGAAGAAGGACTTCACGACTCTCAGGGCACATGC
>CAZPHR010000044.1:0-7226 GCA_964586475.1 uncultured Methanomicrobiaceae archaeon | reverse complement strand
CATCAAGATATTTAATACCTTATATCGCCAATAGGGATCAAGGCCGCTCATGGGCTCATCAAGTATCAAAATTTCAGGTTCATGCAAAAGGGCTTGGGCTATACCGGCCCTTTGAAGCTGGCCCTTAGAAAGGGTGCGCATCATTTGATCTCCATGACTGCTCAATTCCACCAACTCCAGAACATCATTAATTCTTTTTCTGATACCCGGCCTTGACATGCCTGAAAGCCCGCCCATCATCCAGAACATAATCTGTTCGAAGTTCTGGCCCCCGGTAAACATCATAAATGAATTTATGGCGGATAAGAAAGCCGAGATCGCAATTCCGGAGAGAAGAAGGGTATTTACAGGCACCCTGTTTCCGATCTTTCCGACATTATATACCAGGACTATTGTAATAATGCCGAATATGAATGATAGAACCGGAAGAGTGTAAATGCTTAAAGCCCATGCTGCTCCGTATACAAAGACTACCGTAGCACCGAGCGCAGCTCCGTTTGATATTCCAAGAATGAATGGATCAGCCATTGGGTTTCTGAAGAGGCTCTGCAGTGCCGCTCCGCTTATTGCAAGGCAGACACCTACGAGTGCCCCGAGAATAACTCTCGGGAGCCTGATCTCCCTTATTATCGTCGCCTCGCCGTCGGTCCAGAAGGCCGTCTGGTGGGTGAATGGCTCCGTGAGTATAGCGATCACTTTTCCTGCCCCAATATTCGACTCCCCCACGCCCACTGAGAAGAGCATCACAACGAGCGTGAGCAGGAAAAGTCCTGCCGAGATAATTACAGTATTTCTGCGTTTATACATTGATAGAACAGCTCCAGGCCGTCGATCATCCTCGGTCCGGGCCTTGATGCGATGTCATTGTCAATAGTGTAGACCCTGCCGCTTTTAATTGCAGGAAGATCCCTGAACTCCGGGATGGAGAGGATCTGCTCGGTAAAGTTTACTGTCTTGCTGCCGTGTCCGGTAGGAATTATGATAACTTCAGGAGCCCTCTCTATTATCGCCTCCTGTGAAGCGGCAAAATATCCGTCTACATCTGCAAAGACATTCACTCCTCCGGCTTTTTCAATCATCTCACCCTGCAGGGTATTGTTGCCGGCGGCATACAGGGGCTGAACTGCAACAACATACCATGTCCTGGGAGCCGGCGTCTCTTTCGGGCTGTTTATTATTGCTGTCTCCTTCGCCTTCAGATCGTCTACAAGATTATTAGCACTATCTTCAAGCTCCAATAGTCCTCCTACTGATTCTATATTGGAATATACGTCATCGAAGGTTTCAAGAGTATATGTGTGAACCGGGTATCCAAGTTCTATGAGACTGTCAACAACGGTCTTCTGCGCAAGAGTCGTCCCTATTATCAGGTCGGGATCTTTTGATACGATCGATTCGACGCTTAATGTCTTTGGCCCTCCGACCGAGGGAACAGAGAGCGCCTCAGGAGGATAGTCGTCATAATCCGTTCTTCCGACAAGCGTGACGCCTGAATCCGGGGTGTTTATCGCGTAGAATATCTCGGTTTCGCTTGGTGCGAGGGAGATAACTCTTATCTGATTGTCAGTTGTCTTTGTGTTGTTTACTCCCTGTATGTTCTCTGTTGTTTCTGTGCATCCTGAAAAGGCCAGTGCCAGTACAATAAGAAAAACTATTGGTAAACTGAAAAACGCGATCCTTGAGTTCATTCTATGTATATTGAATCTTTTTAAAGTTAAATTTTATTAACTCAACTAATTTTGATAAATTTTATAAAGGGGCAACACTTATTTTTGTACAGTTATTTTGAGTTATAACAAAATAATTTGATTATGTTGATAGAGAAGGAGAGATGATACTGAAATGATGAAAAAGAATAGAGAAGCGGTCTCACCGGTAGTCGGCGTTATGCTGATGCTGGTCGCAACTATTATTATTGCGGCTGTAGTAAGCGGTTTTGCAGGTGGTATGACTGGTGATATCAGGGCTGCCCCAAATGCTATGTTTGATGTAAAAATTGATACGGTAGTTCCTGACAACATGGGCGGTGTCCAGCAGGTAATGTCTTTTGAGCAATTAAGCGGTGATAGAATTGCTACAAAGGATTTACAGATAATAACCTATCATACCTGTTCGAACGGTACGATTATCAAAATGATTAATGATGCCAAAAGCGCTCCTTTTACGGAATATGGGAAAACAAAAATATTTCCGACTCTTAACGACGTAACAAAAGTTGGATATTCCGGGAATAATCCTCTGGCTGATTTTGGAAATTATACCCTTACTGCCGGAGATATTATGGCTGTCAGGCCAGCCGCCGGGATCACACAGTTTCTGGGCTTTGAAATTTCAGAAGGGGATATTGTTGATGTAAAGATACTGCATATTCCAAGTGAGAAATACGTCTATGACAGGGAGGTAATTGTAATATGAAACATTTTGATAATTCTGCGGTTTCACCGGTTGTTGGTGTCATGCTGATGCTGGTAGTGACAATAATTATTGCTGCTGTTGTAAGCGGTTTTGCCGGCGGACTGGCATCTGACCAGTCCAGGGCTCCCCAGGCAACTCTCATATGCTCTCCTGTAATTGAGAGTATTCAGGATGAAGATGAAACAAACTGGGCGTCTGATTATCCGTCAGGTTTTGAAGCAGACAATGGATTGCTATTTGAACATAAAGGAGGCGATGCATTTTCTCTTGCAGATATCGATATCCAGGTACAGAGCTACGATACAAAGACAAAAATAAGTCTTGCAGATGAATATCCGCTTACAAACTGTACTTCATCCGCAGTTACCGCTTATATTATGGAGATTGGCTCATCAGACGGATTTATCGCACCCGGAGACAAGTTCATGCTCTATGCCGACAGCTGTCGTATAGATTCGATAGGTTCACAGATCTCATGGAGACCTGAGAATGGCGAGGGCGGAAAAGCCGTGTATCTTGACATCAAATGTGAATACAAGATTATTGACAGGGCGAGTAATAATGTAATACAGCAGGGTTCATTTATACTCCGCTAACAATTTTTTTATTATCTCAAATTATTTAAAAACCTGATAAAGTCAGTTAACTCCTGTCTTATTTTGTTGCTAAATCGCGGGATGCATTAACAGAACTTCAGAATTAATAATAAGTTTAAGGTAATTTGATTTTATCAATCGCCGTATCGACAACTGCGGCAAGTTCTTCCATGCCCCATTTCTCAGAATTGATTACCAGATCATAGATTGAGAGGTCATTGATGTCGATCCCGTAATATTTACGGTATCTTTCAGCCTCGGAATTTTCACGTGCGATCGTCTCGGCTTTTGAAGCCTCAAAGTCAACACTCTCTCTTTCGGCAATTCTCTGCGTCCTGCATTCGGCAGAAGCCGCAACCCATATCCTGAGGTCTGCATTGTTTATCATATGTCCGGCAAGTCTGCCTTCAATTATGATGTTGTTCCCTGTTTCGCCTGTCTCCTTCTGCCTTTCATCAATCAGACGGTCTACAGAAGGATCGTTTTCACAGAGATTCCCGAATTCGATAAGGCTCATATTTCTCTCGGCCGCAAGAGATCGGAATACCTCTCCGGCGGAGATAAGTTTAAAAGAAAAATTTTCAGAAAGATGTTTTGATAATGATGTTGTTCCGCTTCCCGGGGGCCCGCTTACAGTTATCCGCATTAAAGCCCTCCGATATCAAGAGTCTTCCTGATAACCTGGCTGAGAGCAAGTGAGCAGAGCATATACCATATGATCCATGCAGGCAGGATGAGCAGGGGGTCCCCGAGGTTCATGGTTCCCCCGAGAGGGAATGTTACTTCACCCATCTCAGAGGCCTTGCTCAGGAGCCACAGGAAGATCGGGATTGTAATTATCATAATCCAACCCATCGGCTTGAACTGTTCCTGGGACATTTCCATCTGGTCCTGCATCATCTTCTGCTGTTTTTCCTTCATCTTCCGGATCTTCTTCTCATCGCCTGACAAATTTACTTCCCTGAATTCTTTATTGAATTCACGCATCTTCTTCTGGACACGCTGCATCTTTTCGTAATCAATCGTGTACTTCTGTAGAAGCGATGAATAGCATCCGGTAATTGCTGCAAGAACCAGAATTGTGATGAGCCAGTTGAATCCCAGGAGGTTATTTATCGGTTCGAGAATAAATCCCGCTCCGACAGCTACTCCGTCTCTTAAGGCCGGGACGCTGTAAATTATCATTACAACGACCATTATTATCAGGAATGTAAACATCCCTCCGCCGGTTTTTGCTTTTGCCATGAAGTATTATTCACCTCAGGATATCAAGCATATCTGCAACTGATCTCTCAAGCAGGAAGTCCTGATTCTTTATTATTTTGACAGTACTTCCTGTAAGCATTGAGTATGATGCTGCCATAGCCCTGTTGTATTCCTGGTGCTCTTTGATAGACAGGTATCCTTCCATATCTCTTTCACGAGAGGTGTCGGACATCCTTCTCATCAGGATCTGATCCTCATCTGTCTCTACAAGAATGATAATGTCAGGTTTGAGTTCTTCAAGAACCCATGAAGGGAGTCCGGGGAGATAGCCCCCGGGCGTACTGACAGTGCAGTGAGTATCGACAATTACGTTCTCCTTGATCTTTGCAATCAGCTGGGCCGCAGTCTTCTGCAGCTCCCTCTGTTCTGCCTGTTCCAGTTTACGCATCTCATCGCGACTTTTGACCTTCCCCTGTTCACATGCAACTTCGAACATACATGTCCCGAAATTGATTGAGGTATAGTCAATATTCTCTTCTCTGAGTTTTTCTCTTGCACCATCGATTACGGTCGTCTTTCCGACTCCGGGTACACCCGTGATAACTACTCTTTTCCCCATTTTTCACACAACCTTTATTCTTTACCAAAGAATCCGCGCATGAACGGATACATCTCCATAATCTGCTCGCTTGCTATCTCTTCATAGAGGCGGTAGACTATACTCACGGTAAGGAGCAGTCCTGTTCCTCCGACGGCACCAATGACACCAAGATAGTTTGCAAGTACACTAAGGAAACCTACGGCAACACCACCAATAACTGTTACTCTTGGTATATACCTGTCAAGGTATCTTACAAGAACCTGCTCGTTGCGCCTGTATCCGGGAATATGCATTCCACTTCTCTGGATCTGCCTGGCAACATGTGATGAGTCCAGGCCTGCGGTCTTCACCCAGAACAGAGCGAATATTGCACCTCCGACAACCATTACAAAGAAATCAATTCCCATTCTGAGAATGACTTCCCATATCGGGTGTCCCAGATCGGTAAGCCACCACATCCAGTCCTGCGGGTTGTTGATTGGAGCGGTAACATACATAATTCCGTTAACAGGTGTCTGTCCGTCGAATTCCCCGAGTATGGTAATCCCTATGTTGTTTAAGAAAAGACCGACCATCTGCCAGTTCGCCTGAAGAACTCTCACGAGGATCATAGGAAGAACACTGGCGTATATCAGCTTTACAGGGAACCTGCCGCGTGCACCTCTGACTGCAGAATGTGCAAGAGGTATCTCAATTCTCGTGGATTCTGCATAGACTACAAGACCGAAGATTATCAGTGTTGTAACAAGTGCAAGTAGTTCCAGTCCGAAATAATCTATGAAGTTCGCTCCCTGTGTAATGACTTCATACAGTCTTGGGAAGAAACCTGTTGCAAAATTATCAGTAGCCTTGTCCCAGTTAAGAAAACCGTTGATTAGACCCTGTGAAACACCTGCAACGATGAAGAGCCCCACTCCGGATCCGACTCCCCACTTTGTAACGACTTCGTCCATCAGGAATATCATGACTCCGCCGACACAAAGCTGGAGGAAGATCAGCAGGGTGACCATGGTCATGCTGCCACCAAAGAATTGCGTAGCAATTTCGGCATTTGGCTGAAGGAATCCGCCAATGACGTTTGGTGCCGCTTCAAGGAAGATCATTACGAATATGAGCAGCTTCTGCAGCCCCATATACATGACCTGTCCGCGCGCTTCTGAAGTATTGATGCCGAGAAGATCAGCACCATTTAAAAGCTGAAGGACGATTGATGCCGTTACTATTGGTCCAATACCCAGGTGAAGTATCGATCCATATGCTCCTGCGAGCAGTGTTCGATATATTCCAAGCATATCCTGAGATTCGGGACTCAGCCCGAAGATCTGGACATTGGTCAGAATAAAATACAGTGCCAGTACTGCAGCGGTCCACAACATTTTGTTTTTAAAGTGGACATGTCCTTCGGGCGCCTTTACCGCGGGCATAGCCGCAAGTAAGGGCTCCATTCGATCCAGCAACTCTCCCATAGATTCACCAAAAATTTAGGCGGATAGTGCCTGTCCGCCGCTTTCCTCGATCTTTGATCTTGCAGATTCGGAAAATTCTCTGGCGGTAACGTTTAGTTTATGTGTAATTTTTCCTCCACCAAGTATTTTATCAATTCCGATTTGATCTGCATCGATGGTGATTATGTCACCATCGAGGGTAGCAACGCCACTGGCAACAAGGTCATCTGCCATCTGGTCAAGTTTGCCGATATCAATTGCCTTAACGTGAACTGCATTCTTCTGGACGAACCCGTGTTTCCCGTTGTTGAACTCTCCGGCAAGCCAGAAGTGGGTGTGCCTGTGGTCTCTGTGACCTGCACGTCCCTTACCGCCCCTGTTTCCCGCTCCTCTGCGGTTTTTGTGTGTTCCACCGCCGCATGTGCGTGAACCACGGTATTTTGATCTCTTATTTACTGGCATCTCAAATTCACCTCATCCTGTAGAGAAGATTTCCGATATCGCTACCGTAATTGCCAAGTGCGCCGCCCTGCTGGTATGTGCGCTTAATTGACTTGTAACCCTTCCTCGGCGGGTGAAGTCTGAGAACCGGCTTTAATCCGGGGATGTCGTTTAACTGAGCCTCTCCGCTGCAGACAGCGCCTGCAAAAGATTCAATATCGCCGAATTTTGAGTTCTCTTTGACATATTCGTCTGTCAGTTTTTCATTTCCTGTCAGACGGCCGCGTGTTGTAAGGAGTGTTGTGAGTATCTCGGGAGTTGCCTCACCGTATGCCACATAGTCCTTGACTTTACGGATCATGCCGACGTATGCCGGAGTGTCCGGAATTATCACACAGTGGTTCACGTGGTGGAGGCGAAGCATCTTAAGGGTGTCCTTAATCTCCTTTCTACAGTTGACTACACCTCTTACCTGAACAACAAAGTACATTACTTCGACCCTCCGGTTCTGACGAGGTTAGC
>CAZPHR010000043.1:1418-7242 GCA_964586475.1 uncultured Methanomicrobiaceae archaeon | reverse complement strand
TCCTATGTGGTAGTGAACAACAAGGGGAAAGACCCCGATGAACTATTGAAAAACAGCGGCGTTGATTCTGTGGTGGATATGATCAAAAACGCCATGCCCGCAAACATGATTGCGCCCTGGAGAGCGTCTGTATACATAACGGCGATCAGTCCGCCCAGAATGACATATGTTGCAACGATTGCAGCGAAGGCCACAAGTGCGGTGTCATAGGGTATGGATAGTGTGGTCTCGATGAAACGTGCACCGCCTATTAGAATGGCCGCAGTGTATAGTGGCATCCCGAAAAGGATGATAAGTCCGGTTGCACGCTGCATAAACTTCGAGCCGTAGCATTTCCCGAGAAGGTCGGGGAAAGTGAGTGCATTTGTCTTTTTTCCAAGCTCACGCGTCTTTTTACCAAATATAATGAAGGCAATAAGCACGCCGACACCGATGCAGAGCACCGTAAGCCATACTAGGCCCATCCCCAGCATCGCGGAAACACCGCCGAAACCGACTATGGCGGATGTGCTTATGAAAGTAGCACCGTATGAGAGTGCAAGGACGACCGGATTGATTCTCCTTCCGGCGATCATGAAGTCGTCGCTGCCCTTCGTTTGCTTGTATCCAAGGTAGCCAAGGAAGACAATAATGGCGAGATAGATCACCGTGATTATGGTAAAAGTGAGCGTATCAACTGCCATCGTTGTCCTCTCCGGGCTCCTGTCCGTTTCTCCAGTTCAATATGCCGTAAGCTATACATGCTGCCGTCAGTATGAACGCCAGCAGATATCCCATCCAGATATATGGATCAGTAATTCCAAACATCAAAAAACCTCGAAAAATTCCTTGCGGTAATCTGAATAATAACTAAAACTATACAGGGGCGACCGGTTATTTTTCCGGCGCCCTATCTAAATGTAAAGAAGTTAAAGAAGTTAAAGGAAAATACGAATGCCGGAGCTGCAGTGTTAAAGTATGCACCCTCCGTGAATCTGCATTCGTATGCCATATTCAAAATACCTGAATGTAGTTGTTCCTGCATGGATATAATAGTGTCTGGCTGTGGTTCACACTGGGAGGATGTGGTGCACCAGAATAGCCTTAAATAAAAATTGTTTTCTGGATAGTTATGCTGTTCTTATTTCCTGCAGACCGTAATGTATCCGCTATGGCACACTCTCGTCGAGGGCCGGGTGCCTCTCTCGGTTCGCGTAAGCTCTCTTGCAATTGTCTCGTGGCAGACGACCTCGGAAAAAAGAGGTTTTGCCGTGTCCATTACAAGTATCGTATGTTCGAAGAACGGGGTGTATGTCGCAAGGTATCCGCCCTTCTTTAAGAGACAGTATGCATGTTCGACATGCTCTTTTCCGATCTGCATGTCGAGGTGAACCACATCGAACTCTCCTGATGCATCAAGAACGTCACCTGCGATGACCTCAACATTCTCAAGTCCGGCATCGGCGATGTTCTTTGCGCAGATCTCCGAAAACTCCGGCCTCTTTTCATATGTTACAACCGATCCCGCGACTCCGCCGAAGAAGATTGTTGCAATACCGCTTCCTGTTCCTGCGTCGAGCACCCTGTCTTTTTTGTTCATGCCTGTACAGGCGATGACCATCCCGATGTCCTTCGGCAGCATGGGTGCACCTGTCCGTTTTGCATAACTGAAAAAATCAGTAGGTCTCGGCACCCTGACAACAAATTCGAATCCCATATGGGTCGAGATTTTATCGCCTGTGCAAAGACCTACGAGTTCATCAAGCCGGATGATCCCCTTGTCTGTCGAAAGTTCTCCTTCGCCCGCACGGACGAAGAACTCACGTTTTCTTCCTGCCAGAAGAACCCTGTCGTTTTCCTTTATCATTTTGTATTTTTTATTCTGATAGCTTCAGGATGGCTTCGGCGATATCCCCTTTTGCCTCCCTTAAGGCAGCAGAAGCTTCCTCTTCTGATACTCCTGCCTGTTCGGAGACGAGTTTTACATCATCTTCGGGGATTATGGTCTCAGCTTCCTCAAATCTCGGCTCGCCGTTAATCTGGTATGTGGTCATTCCCTGCATCACGGTTGCAACGACCTCTGCATCGTCGAAGACGTAGTTTCCTGATTTTGTATACACAACCACACGCTCGACGCCCTCAATGTTATCCATCTTCATGCCGAGCTTCTTCATCATCTGTTTCATCTGTTTGGGATTTACACCTGGAATCATATCTTCTAACTCCCTTTTCTTACCTGTACTGCTACTCCATAATTAAATGAAAGCATTTCCTCTCCTGAAAGGACCGCGTTGCCGACACCGAGGAAGCTCCCCTGTTCGTTGCAAACTAAAATTTCATCGCCGGCCCGGACCTCCGGGTCGGCGGAGGTCACATGCTTTGCCATCGCGTTCTTTCCTGCTGCAATGAACTCCGCCACGTCGTTCCTGACGACTGCACGGTATGCCGGGGCAGGAAGGATCCCGCAGAGCTTTTCTCCGGCCTCTTTCCCGAGCGTAAGCCGCCCGTCGCCGGCTCTCACAGTCGCAAGGCGAACCTTTCCGGACATGACGTACCTGATCCTTTTTGTAGAGGATAACCTGAACGTGCAGTCGTCGGGAAAGAGCTTAACGCCGGTTCCCCTGCCAAACTGAAAGTCGGCTATTGTGCGCACTCTTTTAAGAGAGCTGCTGTCTGAGGATTCTGTTGACATCTTCGGCAAACCCCTCTTCGGATTCTTTTGGAATATATGCGCCTGCTGCTATCTTATGTCCTCCGCCTGCCCCGCCGAGTTTCTCCGATGCCTCAAGGAGTGCAGCCTGGAGATCAAGCCCCTCCTGTACCATCATCTCGTTGGTGCGCATTGATACTTTCACAAGCTCAGGATCGTCGGACAGGTAGCATAGCACCATTATGGGTCTCCGGCGGTCGAGCTTCGATAACGCCATTCCCGCACCGATTCCTACAATGGTGTCCGGGAACCTGTCGCCCACATGAATATGCTGGAGATGTGAGCACTCTTCTACTCCTTTGTCGAGGATATACTCCATCATCTCGCGGATTATCTTCCGGTGATGCCTGAGCATATGTTCGGCCTCCCTGTACTGGTCACCCCTCTCTCCACAGCAGACTGCGCTTCCGGTGAAGGGCTTAACCCACCTTCCGCATGCATTGAGCATCGTTGCATACTCGGATGCGTTTCGAAGGGGGGTGTATCTTCTTTCATCGGGGAAGATGTAGTGTTCGCCCCTGAGACGATCAAGAGGCTCGCCTGCAGAATGAAGCTTGAGTGCGAGCCGTCCTATGATGTTCTTTCTCTCGTCGATATCAAGGTCTTCCCAGACTTTCCATTTTCCGTTGCTTTTCCGGAGCTGTATTCCCGCCTCAAATGCGAGCATATTCTGAGCCTCGCCGGGTCGGTTTGATATTCCGGGGATGTGCGGGTCGTCGGCGAAGGAGAGGCATATGTGGAGAGGTCTTGTAGATATCCCATAGCAGTTCAGGTCGTCCTTTATGACTTCGACATTTCCGTATCTGACGCCGTCTTCGGCGATCTCCCGTGCAGGGCCTATAAGTCCGCAGTGTTCACGTGCCATCATATCACCGACATTTCCCACGACTGCAAGTTTTGCAAGGTCGATGTTTGAATCATCCATCTCCCTGGCAACAAGGTAGCCTGTTCCTGCTGCAGACAGCTTTTCATGGCCGTGTGGCAGCCCGTTTGCCTGTAAGTACTGTGTGTCGACGTCCTGAGATACGTGATGATCTATAATTACGACCTCTCTTTCGGAGAGTCCTCTCTCTTCAAGAAGATTCTGCTGACCTGAGCCAAGGTCTATGAAGATTTTGAGCGAATCGTCGTCGGGCACATGCTTCATCGTAAGCGGTTCGAGCTGTCTTACGAATACGGATTTTACTCCTATGCCCTCCCTTGCGACAGCCTGTCTCATGATGGCCTCGCTGGTTATTCCGTCGGCATCGATATGAGAAATTATCGTAACTTTTCCGGAGTCCTTTATTATCCCGGCTACATCGGAGATTTCCTTCTCAAAACCCATCTGATATCATGTTTGTATTGTGAGTTTAAAACGTGCATGAACCCGACATTCAGTTGCATGGCTGCCCGGGTCGTCCTGCCGGTGGCACAAAAAGGATTTACTCTCCGGTCTAAAGACTTCTCTGATACAGAGGAAGGCTGGATGAACAAAGATCTCAGGGAATTTGAGGAGACCGGAATAATTACTCCTGAAAGAATGCGTGCAGTGGATAAGAATGCAATGAGTCTTGGCACTGAAGGGGTGTGCCTAATGGAGTCGGCGGGAGCGGCCCTTGCCGGAGTCGCACTTAGGTATTCGCCTGATGTCATACTGATTCTCTGCGGAAGCGGCAATAACGGGGGTGACGGGTTCGTTGCAGCCCGGCATCTTCAGCGGGAAGCGGAGGTCCATGTAGTCTATCCGGAGGGCGGTGTCAAAACACCTGATGCGCTGTCAAACCTTGAAAAGCTCAGGCACTGTGCTGTTTCCCTTCATCCGGTGTCATGCCCCTGGGATGTCAGGAATCTCTCAGGACTGTATGAGGGTGCCGGTGTGATCATCGATGCAATTCTCGGGACCGGAGGAAAAGGGAATCTTCGGGAACCTTATTTCTCAATGGTCGAAACTGTGGCCGTCTCTGGTGCATCCTTAATATCTGCCGATCTGCCCACCCCCGGGATAACTCTCGACGTGGTCTGCGGGTTCCACAGCATTAAGGTTCACGGGTCTGAAAAAATTGACATAGGCATCCCCCTTGAAGCTGAGATCTTCACAGGCCCGGGGGATCTGACAATGATCCCGAAGAAGGATTCGTCTTCCCATAAGGGTGCGGGCGGCAGTGTTCTTGTGATTGGCGGCGGCCCCTACCAGGGTGCGCCTTATCTTGCCGGTATGGCAGCTCTCCGTGCCGGTGCGGATATAGTGAGGGTCGCCTCGCCGGTATTAATGCAGTGCCCGGATATAATCGTCGAGAGGCTGGAAGGGCCCCGTATCTCGGAGTCGCATCTTGAAGAGCTTATCCGGCTCATTGGGGACTCTGATGTGGCTGTATGCGGATGCGGTCTCGGGGAAAAGAGCCACGATGTGATATCAGAGACCGCCCCGTATATGAAAAAAGCCGTATTCGACGCTGACGCTCTCAGAAAACCCCTGCCTTCTGCGGGTGAAACGATATACACGCCCCATGCCGGGGAGCTTGAGAGAATATCCGGCTACAATGTCTCCGGAAAGACACTCTATGAAGGGGCGAAGGCCCTGCGGGGTATCGCAGGTGGCCTTGAAGGCGATCCGGCAATTCTTTTGAAGGGTGAGACAGACATTATTACCGACGGCAGCCGTGTCAGGTTCAACCGCACCGGTCATCCGGGAATGACAGTGGGAGGAACGGGCGACGTTCTCGCAGGAGTCTGCGGAGCACTCCTCTGCAGACTTCCGGCATTCGAGGCCGCATGCATTGCGTCGTATGTAAACGGATGTGCCGGAAGGGTGGCAGGAGTGGAGACGGGCGACGGCATGATCGCAACCGACCTTCTCGAAAGGATTCCATCTGCAATACTTGGAGATTTATAAAATAAGAGAAGATTGGAGGAGAAAACAGAATGGCGGAATTTACACATATAAAAGATGATAAGGCATACATGGTCGACGTAACCGAAAAGCCGGATGTAGGCAGGGTGGCGGTTGCCGCCGGAAAGATCTACCTGAGGGAAGAGACGGTTGAAGCAATCAGAAACGGTGAAGCCATAAAGGGCAATGTTCTTGCGACTGCGAGAATTGCAGGGATTCAGGCGGTCAAGCAGACTTCAAATCTTATACCTATGTGCCACCCG
>CAZPHR010000043.1:0-1408 GCA_964586475.1 uncultured Methanomicrobiaceae archaeon | reverse complement strand
CGGCAGCCTTTCGCGTCTGGCATAATCCCAGACCTCAGCCTCACTCCAGTCGAGCAAGGGATTGCACCCGCTTCCTGTCGGCGGAGTGAACATCGACTTCAACGAAATCGAAGGCGAACCCTGCATCGAAGCGGTATGCACGGTGAAGACCTACGGGAAGACCGGGGTTGAGATGGAGGCTCTCACCGGTGTCTCGGTTGCACTTCTTACAGTATGGGATATGGTCAAGTCCGCGGAGAAGGACGAGGACGGCCAGTACCCTGAGACAGGAATCGAGGATATCCACGTGGTCGAGAAGAGAAAAGGGTGAGGGATTCTTCCCGGCCTATATCAACCCGGAGTATAAATCTTATTTTTGCTATATAATCAAATTTTTTAGAATTTGAGAATATTTCAAAAAAGTTAGGAATTATATTATTATTTATAGATCCAAAGCCTCTTTGGCGAGGAATGCCCCTGCCGGAGTTACTCTGATCCTGACATCAAAAACATTCTCTACTGCTGAACGTATCCTTTCTTCTACTTTTTCGGATATTTCATATGCTTCCCTCACCGTAATATCCGGATCTGTCTCTATAGTGATATCAACAGAAATAGCACCTCCAAAACTTCGGATTCGGTGGTCTGAAATAAATAATACCTCCGGCAATTCTTCTGTTATCTTTTCGGTTAAATTCATAATCTGCATCGACGGGTTAGCATCAATAAGCTCTTTTGCCGCTCCGAGACATTCACTGACACTGTAGATAAAAAGACCTAAAGCAACAAGAAGGGTTAAAATCGTGTGTACTATCAATAAAGATGGAGCAAAAATCTGAACTAATCCGCTTACTAAAATAATTGCCATACATGCAATATCAGCTTTAATTACTACAGAATCCAGCAGAAGGATCTGACTGTTTAACCTTTTTCCAACATCCCGGACATACCGGTAGAGAAGACACAACAAACCAATTACGATTAAGGAAAAGATAACAGTAATAGGTCCATAATCAACATTCAATTCAGGAGAAGGGGAAAAAAGTGTCTCAAAGAAGAAATAAAATACATATGATGCAACTGCAAGGGTAAAGACAAACATTGTAAGCGTTTCAATTCGCTGGTACCCAAAATTCATTCGAAAATCTGCTTTATGTCCACCTAACAGGATCATGGCAAGTAGCACTGCATCAGGAATTACCCAGGCCAGATTTCCAAATCCTTCAATATAAAAGAGTTCATTTTCTGATAACTGCCATAGAATGATCTCCGATATGCCAATTAAAATCGTCACAGCCATCGAGAGAATAAATGCCTTTGAAGCGGCGATAGACCTGGGATCTGATCTACTGAATAGAGCCGGGCTTTTTTTTCTTTTTTGTCTTAAATCTCCTTTAAACATACATTCTGTCCCTTCAGACTAATTTAT
>CAZPHR010000042.1:0-7436 GCA_964586475.1 uncultured Methanomicrobiaceae archaeon | reverse complement strand
TCATTATTTAATACCGGAAGGTGGTTTGTCTCGCCGCGAAGGAGCTTTTTGGCGGCCGTTTTAATGTCAGCGTCCTGGGAGATGCATGTTACATTCCGGTTCATTATTTCCATAACACGGGGTGTGCGTTTTGATTCCCTCATCGGGTTGACGGTCCTTGAAGTGTCCGAAGTTCGTGTAGGAAGTGTCATCATCATCTGCCCTGAAGAGACCCATTCCTTTAATTCATTCGCAATCTCACGCGCCTTCTTGTATGACGACAGGGATGACGTCCTGACTTCCTCACCGTTAAGCTCTATACTCCCGCTCTTAAGTTCTGCATAACTTACTGTCTTTACAGTTGGCCTGTTTCTTCCCGGAACACCGTAATCGATAATATTTGTCATTATATCCTCATCACGAATGGCAGTATTCCTGACAGTCTCGAGATCTGTGACAGGAATCGGCACTCCAAGACCAATATAACACGAGACCCCGTAATTTTTGAATGTTGCAGCTCTCAGGTAGTCGGGGGACATCTCTTTCAGATCGCCTGTCGTCATCAGTGTTGCAAAGAGAGTCCCTGGCGAAGACTGTGTCCCCTGCCCGATAATCATTCCTTTGCTTCCGCAAAGAAAGATCGGAACGCCGCTTCCGATGAGTTTCAGTTTCGGATCATTGATAAGCGGAGACAGCAGACCTGCGCCTGAAAAACTGACATTACCGTAATCAGGGAGCAGAGTTCCCATGTAAGTATTCAGCGGATTGTCAGTTGAATTCGTTGCAGCCGCATATCTCTGGTAGGAATTCCTTGGGTTGCACATTATCGCTTCATTTAGATCGTGAAGAAGTATCTCGGTTGAAAGCGTCTTTCTCGGGTAGCAGTCTGTTCCCTTTGAGGATGCCCTCAGCTCTATTGATTTTCCGGATATAAGATCCTCAAGGACGTGAGCACCGCCATATGCGCTTCCCAGTGTCTCTGACTCCTGTGTAACACCGAGATATGCGTCGACCGCTGCAATACCCGAGTATAATTCGACATCATTCATCCACGCCCTTTCCATTCTTATCGGCGGATCTGAATGCCCGAAATTAAAGAAAGCCCCTGAAGAGCACATGGCTCCGAATGTACCGGTGGTTACAACATCAACTTCCTTTAGCGCTCCTGCCTCCCCCAGTTCATCGACTATGCCCGGCATCTCCTCGGCCGTTACAATGTGGGCATTGCCTTCCTGTATTCTCAGGTTTATCTCTTCAATGGACTTTTCCATGATAATATATTCTCATTTAAGAATATATAATTGCTTTGTATATTACTACCGGTAATAAAGAAAGATATTCAAACATTCGTGTACATATATCCTTTATGGACACCGGCCGTTTTATATCGATTCTCGAAGAGATAGCCCCTCCTGAGCTTGCAGAAGAGTTCGATGAAGGAAGAATCGGTCTTATAGTTGAGGGTAGGGATGAAATTGAATCCGTTGCATGTTCCCTTGATGCAACTTCTTTCTGCGTATCCGAAGCTGTAAAGTCCGGAGCGGACGCTCTCGTCGTTCATCATACACCAATTTGGGCCCCCCTTACAAAAATTTCCGGAAGGAATGCATCTGTTCTTGGAAAAGCCCTGTCTTCAGGCCTGAATATCTATGTCATGCATACCAATTACGATCATGCAGCAGGTGGAATCAACGATGTACTTGCAGAAATCCTGGATCTTTCGGGGATTGAAAAATTGCCCCTTGGTATCGTAGGCGACTGTTCCCTGACTCCTGCCGGAATATCGGAGATTCTTGGCGGAGGTCTGAGACTCTATAATTGTCCTGAAAAAATAGGGAAAATTGCAGTTGTCGGCGGAAGCGGTTTTGATCCTGAATTGATAGATTGTGCTTACAAACTTGGTGCAGACGTCTTTCTCTCTTCAGAATTAAAGCATAGTGTTATGAGGAACTCTCCTATTGGTCTTATGGAATCGACTCACTATGCACTTGAATCTCCCGGAATGAAGGCGCTTGCCGGAAAAATGAGCTGGACCTATATTCCTGATGAACCGGAGCTGTCTATAATCCCATGACTCCGCCTTCAGAACGCTTTTCACCGGAAGAAACTCTTTTGGAAGAGACTATTGAAGGAATTCTTCAACGATATCCAAAGAAGGGGAGGAAGGCTCTTGATGCAGTTCAGGAAGGCAGGATTCATAAATATCTTGATTTTTTTGTTGTAGACGGCTTATCTGACAGGTATGTGGTGGATGATGATTTTTGTGCCTGCAATGATTTTTGTTTCAGAGGGATTATCTGCTGGCATATCCTTGCAGTCAGGATCGCAAGATTAACCGGTGGTTACGACGAAATAGATGAGTGGTACCAGGACAGGCTGTTCCATCCTGACGATGGTTAAACAGATAATAATAATAACATTTCTGGAGAATAATTGAAGGAGTTAAGCGTGGTTTTCTATGCTCGAAGATGAGTATCAACTTGAATATTTTAAATCCAATGGTCTTAAACGTAAAATCTGCAAGAATTGCGGTGCGGCTTTTTGGACAAGAGATCCCAACAATGATGTTTGTGGGGATGCCTCATGTGCCCCGTACAGTTTCATTGGAAATCCCGTATTTAAACCTCATACAATCGATGAGATGAGGGAAGCATATCTCTCTTTTTTTGAGAAACATGGTCACCAGAGAATAGACCGGTATCCTGTTGCGGCAAGATGGAGAGATGATATCTATCTGACAATTGCATCAATTGCCGATTTTCAGCCTTTTGTCACAAGCGGTGTCGTCCCTCCTCCGGCAAATCCGCTGACGATCTCACAACCCTGCATAAGGCTGAATGATCTGGATTCTGTAGGGAGATCCGGAAGGCACCTGACAACATTTGAGATGATGGCCCACCACGCTTTCAATACCGAGAAAGATGAGATCTACTGGAAAGACAGAACCGTAGAACTCTGTGATCTTTTTATAGAATCTATCGGCGGCAATGTTGAGGAAGTAACATATAAGGAACATCCCTGGATCGGCGGCGGAAATGCAGGTCCCAGTGTTGAGGTTCTGATTGGCGGTCTTGAGGTTGCAACTCTTGTATTTATGAGTCTGGGGAAGATGCCCAATGAGAAGACTCCCGTCGAACTTGAAGGTGTCCCTTATTATCCAATAGATCTGCGTATTGTTGATACAGGTTATGGCCTTGAAAGATTCGTCTGGGCATCAAAAGGATCACCTACAATATATGATGCAGTCTTTCCCGAGATGGTTAATGAGCTGATGACATCTGCAGGACTGGAGAATCTTCTGGATTCATCAGAACTTGCAAAGATTCTGGCACTTAATGCCAGGTATGCAGGCCAGATGGATATATCCGGGTCGAATCTCCTTAAGATGCGTAAAAAAGTCGCGGATACCATAGGTGTAGGATTCGAAAAACTTCAGGCATTAATGGATCCTGTTGAAAGAGTGTACGCAATTACTGATCATACCCGTTGTCTTGCATACATGCTTGGAGACTGCATTGTTCCTTCAAATGCTCATGAGGGTTATCTTGCACGACTTGTAATCCGGCGGACACTGAGGATGATGAACGAGATAGGTCTTGAAATTCCGCTGAATGAATTGATCGATAAGCAGATGAAGATTATCGGTCAGGATTCCTTTGAGCAGGATTCGTCTGTCATACGTGAAATAATTAATAATGAGATTACCAGGTACGACCAGACAATGGAGAGGGGCGAAAGAATTGTTAAAAAGATGGCAGCTTCCTACAGGAAAAAATCAGAGCCCGTTCCATTGAAAGAGCTTATAACATTGTACGATTCCCATGGAATTCCGCCCGAGATTGTTCGTGATATTGCAGCAGAGGACTCTGTTGAAGTAGAGCTTCCTGATGATTTCTACTCGGTAGTAGCCGATATGCATTCAGAGAGCGAAGATGGAGCAAAGGCAGATCCCTTTGCTTCGCTCAGGATGCGTATAGATGGTCTCCCGCCTACTAAGAGACTATATTATGAGCAGGTTGCGGATACCGAATTCGATGCAATGGTAATCGATACCTTTGAGGATTATGTCATCCTCGACCAGACTCTGTTCTATCCTGAAGGAGGAGGTCAGCCTGCAGATATCGGGCATCTTGTATCAGAAAATTCAATGGCAAAGGGTGTTCATACCTTCAAACTGGGTGAGATCATACTTCATAAGATTGAAGGAGGGGAGATACAGCGTGGAATCCAGGTGAAAGGTGTTGTGGATGAGGATTTCCGACAGACAATGATGCGCCACCATACGGCAACCCATGTCCTTCTTCATGCTGCAAAAAGAGTTTTGGGCCCTCATATTCACCAGGCCGGTGCACAAAAGGGATATGAAAGTTCAAGGCTTGATATCCGTCATTTCAAACATATCACTCCTGATGAACTCAAAAAGATTGAAATTGAAGCGAACAGGATAATCCTTGAGAACCAGAAGGTTTTAATTGAATGGGAGGACCGGACGACCGCCGAACAGAAATACGGCTTTGATCTCTATCAGGGTGGTGTCCCTCCAGGGAAATTGATAAGAATTGTAAAGGTATGCGGGGATATTCAGGCATGTGCAGGAACCCACTGCAGAAATACCGGAGAGATAGGTTCACTGAAGATCATTCGTGTCGAACATGTCCAGGATGGAATTGAAAGGGTCGAATTTGCCGCCGGAATTTCTGCTGTGTCATATATGCAGAAAACTGAAGGACTTCTGGATTCCTCATGTGAAATCCTGAGCGTCCAGAGAGAAAACCTTCCGTCATCGGTCGAGAGATTCTTTACGGACTGGAAGGAGCAGAAGAAAGAGATCGAAAAACTCCGCAGTGAACTTGCAGATCTCAGGATTGAAAACATCTCTTCGGAAGATATCGGCGGTGTTCAGGTTGCAGTCCACGAGATAGATGCCTCTCCAAAGGAACTTTTGAATATTGCAACCCGGTTTGCAAATGAAGGCGGAGTGGGCCTTATTGCAGGTGGTGAAGACAGGATTCATGTAGTTGTCGCCTCGGGCACAGGTGCTGTCAGTGCCGCCGAAATAGTTGCAGAAGTCTGTGGAATCATCGGTGGAAAAGGAGGGGGAAAACCCGGCCTGGCACAGGGTGTTGGTACTGAAAAGGAGAAACTCCCCGAAGCTCTCTCCCGCGGAAAGAATTTGATTGGTGAGTTACTAAAACAGAACTGAGAATGGCTGAAGGCGTTTTGATTCTTGAGCCCGGCGACGAAAGGGCGAAAAAAATCGGCAAGGCAATGGCAAACAAGAGTGCCACAGCGATTCTTTCAGTATTAAAAGGGAATGATCTGACGCTTTCAGAAATTTCTGAAAGAATGGATCAGCCGATGACGACGGTAAAATACCATGTCGAAAACCTTCTTGACGCTGAACTGATCGAGGTAAGAAAAGTCAGGTACAGTGAAAAGGGAAGGGAGGTCAAGATCTATGGCGTCAATGACAGGCTTGTAATCGTCGCTCCTTCAGGTGGAAATGTGAAAGACACACTGCTGAAGTATGCCTCTGTTTTTGCACTGCTTCTCATTGCAACGCTGGCAATGGTTGCAATATCCCCGTCATTCGATTTTTTTGCATCGCAGCCCCAGCAGGCGATGACTATGCAGGACTGGGGCACGGGCTCCTCCTCCACCGAAATAATGGGAGCGGGGATCGATGATGCCCGGAATGCATATTCCAAAGGAGAAAACCAGACATTTAAGGCGTTTGCTACTGAAGTGACTGCAGAGGATGGTTATTCCGATAATCTTACATATGCCGTAGCGTACGCCGGTGAAGAGGGTATTACATACGATGTCGTACCGGCTGCAACCCAGGCTCCGCTTCCTCCCGAAACGGGTGCCGATGGAATAGTTCACCTGTTTATAATTGCATTCTTCCTCGGCGGCTGCCTGATCCTTGCGACAATGATGATATATGAAATCATTGTCTGGAGAAAGGAGAAGGAATTCTGGAAAAATGTCGGAAAAGAAGATAAATAATTATAATCACAATCAATCTCTTTTTTATGAATACACACGATAATTATCATTGTGCAGCTCAGCAGTGAAACAATCGATAAAATCAGGGAGCGGAACAGTCTGGCTGACGGCATCTATTCGAAGAATGCATGCCTTAACAGTGAAGCAGTCCGCAGGAAAAATACAAAGCCTGAAGACCCTTACCTGAGACCCCCTTTTTTCCGGGATATTGACAGGATCATCCATTCGAGGGCCTATTCGAGATATATAGATAAAACCCAGGTCTTCTATTTTATTGACAACGAGCATATCACTCACAGGTCGATCCATGTACAGCTGGTCTCAAAGATTGCACGGACAATCGGGAGGGCTCTTGGCTATAATGAGGACCTGATTGAGGCGGCTGCACTCGGTCATGACATAGGGCACATCCCTTTTGGACATACGGGTGAAAAATACCTTGACACACTCTGCAAAAAACATAATGCCGGAGGCTTTAAGCACAATGTCCAGAGTGTCAGGTTCCTCGACAAACTCGAAGAGTGTGATTTGACACTACAGGTTCTGGATGCAATCCTGTGCCACAACGGGGAGGTCACCGACTGCTGCATCGTTCCTGAAAAGGATTTTTCCTGGGAGAATTTTGACAGAAAACTGGCAAAAGCCGAAGGAGGAACTGAGCCTGTTCCCGCGACATTTGAGGGCAGTATCGTAAGGTTCGCAGATACCATTGCATATCTTGGAAGAGACCTGCAGGATGCAGTCGAGGTAGGTCTTGTTGACAGCAGCCTTGACGATCTCCCTGAAAGCCTTCAATCGATGCTCCGGGAGAGCGGTTCTTTCAGGGACATCAACGGGTTTGTAATCGATTCCCTCTGCCGGGATATAATCGAGACTAGTATAGATTCCGACTGTATTTCATTTTCAGGAGAGACATATTCTTTTGTTTCAGATCTTAAGGAATATAATTACAGCACAATATATGAGAATAAAAGGCTGCATGAACAGGACTACAAGATCGAGCTGATGTTTGAGACGATATTTGAACATTATCTCTCCGACCTCGAATCCGAAAACAGGCAGTCACTGATATACAGGGATTTAATCGATCTTGATATGGTGCAGAGAAGTTATATCGAAAGTCTAAGTCCTCCCGAAATCGTCCGTGATTATATTGCCGGAATGACGAACAGCTATTTCGAATCCGTATTCAAAAAGATTGTCCTTCCTGAGAGGAAGTTTCGGGATTTTGGGTAGGGTCTTGGGTCTCATATTATCAGGGAGGGGGAAAATTCCCCCTCCCTGTGCCCCTCCCCCTCATCACGATAGGTCGCCGTCGGGATGGACAAGCATCCCTTCGGCTCCGAAATAATATTGTGGTAAAAATGGAGGTTTTCTCCCGGTCGAGGCTACCCGGAGGGTAGCGTCCAGACCGGGTTATCGCAACTCGCGTGAGTTGCATAGTAACT